>RFIV01000313.1 GCA_003695085.1 Gammaproteobacteria bacterium | reverse complement strand
GTGCGTCCCTGGATGGAGCGCACCTTGACTCGACTGCTGCGTGAACGCGACCAGCGGGCCACCGTGGAACCGCGCTCCGAAGCCAGAGAGCGCCGCACCACACCCACACGCGCCCGTTACCTGACGGACATTACGTTGCGCTATCCGGATGCAGCGCTGCAGGCCGCACTGAATGAAACCCGCTTTCTGAGAGACCAGACCTTTCAGCTTGTCGGCAAGACCCTCCAGCCTGACCTGCCCGAGGCGCAGCGGCTGACACCGGATGCCTTTGAAACCGCCTACTCCCTGAATGTGCGCGAAGTCTACAATGATCTGCTGACACAACTGCCCCGGATACGCACGGAACTGAACCTGTCACCGGAGCAGGCCGAGGCCCTGGCACGCTTGCGGGAGGCGGCCAAGGAGCTGATCGAGGCCTGCAAGAACACCAAGCACCTGCTCAAGCACTACTGGGAGGGGCTGCACCACGGCGCGCCGGCCGTACGCCAGTTCTACGCGGGTTTTGCCTCCCTGATTCAGACGAGTGTCGAGACCTTGCAGCGCCTCTCCGCCCTGCACGATGATGAAGCCTTCGAGCTGGAATGTGATCGCCTGATGGTGCGGCTGGAGGAAGCCGACCTGTTTCGCTCCGGCCAGCTGGACGAAGCCATTGCGGCGGGCCGGGTACCACGGGAGTGGATCGCGGCCCTGACCCATGACAACCATTACGTTCAGGCGCTGTGCCGCCGGCTGCTGTTTGCGGTGCGCACCTTGCATCATGTGACCTCCGAAGGCTACAGTGACACCCACGACGCCCTTCAGCTGAATGCCGAAGACATGGACAGCCTGATCGATTCGTCGTCCACGACCTCAGGGAAATCTTCATCATGACCAAAGACGTCAGGAAAAGCCGCAAACTGGTCAAACAGGTACAGGCCTTCTTTTCTCAGAAGAAGCGCAAGCGGCTGCGCCACATTCGCGAGCTGGAAGACCTCATTCGCAAGCTGAAAAAACGCGAAAAGAACCTGCAGCGCTATCTGGACAAGCATCCTGATGGCAAGGAGGCCGAAGAAGCCCGCAAGACGCAGGCCATCGTGCACAAGAAGCGCGAAAAGGCACTGCTGGAGCTGAAGAAGCTCAAGGCAGAAGAGCGTCAGTGAAGCGAGGCAATCAGTGCCGCACACTTCTCACGCAGCAGCTCGCGCAGAAAGATCACCGCCGGTGTAACCTGGCGGCGCCCCGGACACACCAGCCACAAGCTGCCACGGGGCGCAGGGTAGTCCCTGAGTAGCCGGGTCAGCCGCCCGGCGATCAGATCCGGTGCAAGATCCAGCACGGACTTGAACACGATACCGCGTCCCATGACTGCCCAGCGGCGTACGATGTCCGCATCATTGCTTTCCCGGTCCCCCCGTACCTGCACCGTCACGGGGCGGCCGTCCGGCCCGTGAAAGGTCCACTGATTGTAGATGCGCTCGCCCATGCGATAGAGCAGGCAGTTGTGCTGACGCAGGGCATCCGGGTCATCTGGCACGCCATGCTGCCGGATATACGCCGGTGACGCACATACCAGCCGCTCCACATCTGTCACCTTGAACGCCACCATGGAACTGTCGGGCGGCTCGCCGTAACGCAAGGCGACATCGATCCGGTCAGCGTAGAAGTCGGACAGGGCATCCCCCACGTCCAGATGCAGCGCCAGCTCGGGATGCTGATCCATGGCCTCTTCCAGCCAGGGCAGCACCAGATTGCGCCCCAGATCCGAGGAAACCGACAGACGGAGCCGGCCAGCAACCTTGCCCTGAACGGCGCTGATAGCCGAGCGCCCCGCATCCAGCGCAGCCAGCGCTTCCCGGCAGTGCACCAGAAACCGCTCACCCGCCTCTGTCAGACGCAGCCGCCGGGTGGAGCGGACCATGAGCGGCGTCCCCAGTTGCCTTTCCAGCCGCTTGAGTCCGGCACTGGCCGCAGCCGGGGTCAGATCCATCTGCTGGGCGGCCGCCGAAATACTCCCGGCCTCAATGGTGCGGACAAACAGTTCAAGGTCTTCAATGTTCATTTTCAATCAAGATTTAATAATCAGGGCTTTATTCCAAGGCAACTGTAGCGTTTTTACAGATACCTTGCACGGCCTCCCAAGGCAGAAAGGGCTTGACTCGCCAATTTATTTCGCATACAAACCATATTAATTCACATGCGAACCAATTAAATCATGGATAACCGCCTTTTTTACCTCCTCAATCAAGCTCAACATGCAGCGTTTCGTTTTGCCGATACCGCTTGCAAATCCGCTACGGGGCTTTCGGTCACGCAAGCTGCCGCACTGATGCACATTGCCCGTCATGAAGGAGCACCTCAGAAGTCGTTGGCCGATGCCATGGGCCTGAATGCCCCGGCGGTTACCGGGCTTGTCAGTCGCCTGCGAAACGGCGGCTGGATCCATGCGCAGGCCTGCGAGCATGACAAGCGCGCGACCCGCCTTTTCCTGACCGAGGCCGGACGCGAGCTGTTGCCAAGGATTCATGATCTGGTCAGCGAACTCAATCATGAACTTTCAGGGGATTTTAGCGAAGCGGAGCTGGCAACTGTGACCCGTTTTTTCCATCACGTCATCCAGCGTTTCAAAGGATGACCTTTTCTGACACTCATATCGAGAGGAACCCGCCATGAGTCAATTTTTGAAGATGTTCGAACAAATGGGGCCGGAAATGTTTTCACAAGGCATTGGCCAGGTCGCCCCGTATTTTTCCACCATTGATCCGCAGGTGGTCGCGCTGCGTCCGGGCTACTGCGAAGTCCTGCTGAAGAACCAGAAAAAGGTGCACAATCACCTGGGCACGATCCACGCCATCGCCATGTGCAACGCTGCAGAGCTGGCTGGTGGCATGACGACTGATGTATCCATCCCGGAGGGTGCACGCTGGATACCACAGGGTATGACTGTGCAATACATTGCCAAGGCCAAAACGGACCTCAAGGTAGTGTGCGATGCCAGTGGCGTGGACTTTTCCCAGCCGGGCGAGGTCATCGTCCATGTCTCCGCGACAGATACGGAAGGCACCGAATGCTTCACGGCTGACATCACCATGAACGTTAAGCATGGCTAGCGAGTATGGAGGCCGGCTCCCCAGACAAAGGAAAGTTCCACAGCGCGAGACCTTTGCACATTCAGGCGGTCCAGCCCAAGTATCAGCTGCCAGTCTTGCGCGCGATACCCCAGGTCTATCCGGCGCATCTGGGGCCAGATGCTCGCCTCCCAACGTGCACCAGCACCTTGCCGGAAGCCTGCACCGACTGAGCCCCACAGTTTCTGACCCAGCCAAGCGGTGCCCCCCACCACGGAAAAAGGCGTGCCAGCAATGGTACGCTCAATCGCAGCGTGCACCTTGGCATCCAATACCTGAGTGGCATCCTTGTATCCCTCGAACCCTGATATTGCAGGGTTCAGCAGCAGGTATCCATTGGCATCATATTCCTTGCGGGCCGAGGTTGACGTCGCCTGTGTGTATGGAACATGCCTCCAGTGGATACGGCCCAACAGGTCGTTCACATCTACACTGTAGCGCCAAAGCGCCCGGGACATGCGCCAGTGAAGATCCAGCCCATAGCCCCATCCCGTTGCCCGATCAAGATCCGGTCGCGCAAACAAGGGATCTTCCGTGTAGAAATAATCCACATCCGCCTGATAGTCGTACTCGGATGCAGAGGTGGCCAATGCCCAGCCATTCAGCTCGCCGTCGAGTACCCGGTTGACCCGCCAGACCGCCAGCCCCGCCGATCCCTCGCCCCACCTGGAATGGCTGAAAAGACGTACCAGCTTGATACCCGTCCCCGTATGCCCCGATGCCTCCGCTGTGACCTGATATCGTCGGCCTGGCTCAAGCGCTTCCCGACGCTCGATTTTTCCCCAGAACTCAACGCCGTCCCGGCTCATGTCAACCCGGTAGTCCAGCCGCTGAAGCAGTGCGATCCCCCAATGGCCATTATGCCAACCGGTCTCGAAGCGGTTGTACGTCCACTGGCGTGTCCCCCTGCTGTCAAAGGATTCGCCCCAGTTTGTCACCGCATCGTACACGGGCTGAGGTTCGCTGTAGTGCATGGAGTCCAGACTGAACCACCAGTGCGAACGGCTCTCCGAGGCGGTCACAGCCGAGGATTGCAATGCGAGACCGAGAAAAAAGGCGGAGCCAAGGCCCCGCCCCAAATGTTTTTTAAACATAAGATCAATTAATAGAGTGTCTCGAAGGTGCCATCCGTATAACGCATGACATAGTGTCCTTCTGAGGTACTCAGATCACCCACCTTCGTGCCGCGGACAAAGGCTTCACCTGTTACATCAACGACGTCTTCACTGGTATCGGGTGAGCTGGCCACCAGCTTCATGCCATTGGCATTGTAGAAAGTCACCTTGGCCTTCGGCTTCTCCGCACTGTTGTCATCCACATCGATCACAGTCGTGTAGCTTCCTGCATCCCAGTCCACCTTGAGGGCAATACTTCCTCCATCCAGCCGTGATCGATTTCCGGAAATCGTCACGGTCGCTTCAGGGAGTTCAGGCAGCGCCGCACGGCCTTTCAGGGTCAAAGACACATTGGCGAAGCGATTTTCCGTCTCCTCCAGAGCCGGGTATTTAAGCTCCCCGGAGATATACAGGTTATTGTCCAGCGAATTGACATGTGCATTGTAGATAGTGACTTCCGGCTCCAGTACCACCCCATTGACCTTGACGGTATTGTAACGAACAAACAAGTTCGTGATTTCCTGAATCACAGAATCGTTTGTATAGGCAGGCTCAGGATACGGGATGCCCGCAAAAGTCAGAGCGTCAACACCGCCACACCACCAGGTCTCTGCATACCCCGAGTCCATCAAGTGATCTTTCAGGCATTGAGTCATGGCAGGCACATCACTCGCCTGAGAGACCGCGCCCGTTTCAGCATAAAAAGTATGGCCTTCGGTTCCCAACCAGTTGCCAATGCTTGCAACCCGAAAAACTTCATTCACCTGATCAGGCAGATACGTTCGGGAAAGCGCCAGCAGGTCCTCTCCCGTCAGCTCGCTTGCAGGCACGCGCTGGTATACAAAACGTGTTCCGGAATAATCCTTTACCCCCAGCCAGTCATAAAGCTCTGAATTGTTCAGCCGTGCCGTCGCCTCGGCCTCAAAGGTGCCCTTGCTGCCGGTGAAGCTGCCGCTCAGAGAAACCGACTTCAAATTGGCCTTGTTGACCGAGTCGACAGTCAAACGCACGCCTTCAGCAGTGATGCTGCCCTTGAACGTATTTCCCTTGCCATCGCTGATTTCCGCATTCGCACTGAAAGAACCTGTCTTGAATGCATCTTCAATAGTGTGAGGATTCAACGCACCCGGCTCGGGTAGGGAGACGACTTTGGTCAGCACCAGTGCAGCCCTGGCGTCGGACAGCCTGGCCGTGTGACCCACACTGTTTTCGAGATCGGCCGAGAAGGTCACAACATGCTCGCCGGCCGAAAGTTCAAACTGTTCCAATGTGCCGCCCTGCACCGCGGGCACCGGAACCGGTGTCAAAACAGACAGATTCTTGATGGTCAAGGTCGGTGCTGATGCGCCAAAATTGAGACCGGCTGCCGAGGCAGACGCTGTCAGCTTGCCATCCTGCTGACCAAAGGTCACCGCCATATCGCCCACTGAGACCGTTGTGTAGCCCGCTCCGTTCCACTCGGTTCGGGTGAGAGGGATTGTCAACGTACCACCATTCTGTGCGGCATTATCGACATCAGTCGCGTGCGTGGCGACATAGTCCTCGATCTGACCCAGTACATCTGACAGCTGATCCAGCATGGCAGCGTTTTCCTGGCTCAGCAACGCGGAGACAGTGTCAGAATCAATCCGCAGCGCAGCCCAAGGCGAACTGAAATCTGTCTGCTCGATCTGGGTTAGCCAAGTACGAACGTCACGCGTAAAGGCCTTGAATTGCTCAATTTCGTTGCCTGAAGCCACCTCAGTGGGTTTGGGGTCAAAGGTGTCATCCGGCAGGGACGAGGTGATCAGTTCCAGCTCGGCGCGTTTGTCCGACAGTTTGATCTGCTTGCGGGGACTGGATCACGTTCTCCAGCTGACGCTTGATCTCACCGATGCTCACCGGGTCAGTCTCATCAAAGGCTCCGTCTCTGAAGCTATCGATCAGGTCGCCCAGATTGTCCGCGACGGTGTCATCCTGAAGGAGGATGCCGGCCAAGGCCGCATTGGCGACAGCGTAGCGCGCCGCATCTTCATCGGATAGGTCCGAATCGGTCAGGTCCGCCGGTTTGGCGGATACGTCAAAACCAAGAATTGCCGAGGTTTCACTTCGTGCTGCCTCAACCGCTTATGACAGCGATTCG
>RFIV01000312.1 GCA_003695085.1 Gammaproteobacteria bacterium | reverse complement strand
TCCTCCTCTCAGTGGGCCGATTCAATGGCGTAGCGACCGGTACCCAGACTGCCCGGCCCTTGTGTCGCAAAACGGATCATCAGGTACATCTCGGCAATCAGCAGAAGCGTGTAGAAGCCGATGAACGTTGCCAGGCTCAACATGACATCCGTAGCGGAAAGCGAGGAGGCAGAGAGATGTACGGGCAGCACTTCCGCGATCGACCAGGGTTGGCGACCGTATTCGGCAACAAACCAGCCGGCCTCGCAGGCAATCCAGGGAAGTGGGAGCGAGTAGAGAGCCATCTTCAGCAGCCAGGGCTTTTTGTCGGCGGTTCGCTTGCTGGTAAACCAGAAGGCCAGCGCAAACACCAGCAGCATGAAGAAACCGGCCGCCACCATCAGCCGGAATGTCCAGAACAAGGGGGCCACCCGGGGAATGCTGTTCAGCGCGGCGGTGTGGATGTCCGCCTCGGTGGCTTTGGAGACATCCGGAGCAAAGCGCTTGAGCAGCAGGCCATAGCCCAGGTCCTGCTTGATGGCATCAAATCGTGCCTTGTCCGCATCGGTCGCGTCACCCGAGCGCAGTCGGTTGAGCAGCAGCAGCGCCTCGGCACCGGTACGGATACGTGCTTCATTTTGTGCAATCAGTTCCTTGAGACCGATGACCGGCTCATCCAGGGAACGGGTGGCAATAAGTCCCAGAACACCGGGAATCTTGATGGCGCCGTGAGTCTCTTGGGCCTCCTGATCGGGGAAGCCGATAAGTGTGAAGTCTGCAGGCGGCGTTTGAGTTTCCCATTCGGCTTCGATGGCTGCGAGCTTGACCTTCTGAACCTCGCCGGTTTCATAGCCGCTTTCATCCCCGAGCACAATGACAGACAGGGCGGAGGCCAGGCCAAAGGCGGCTGCAATGGCGAAGGAGCGTTTGGCAAAGCCGACATCGCGCCCCTTGAGCAGGTAATAGGCGCTGATGCTCAGCACAAACATGGCACCGGTCACGTAGCCCGCAGAAACGGTGTGCACGAACTTGACTTGAGCGACGGGGTTGAAAAATACCTCCGCCAGGCTGGTCAGCTCCATGCGCATGGTTTCATAGTTGAACTCCGCGCCCACGGGATTCTGCATCCAGCCGTTGGCGATCAGGATCCAGAGCGCGGAGAGGTTGGACCCCAGCGCGACCAGCCAGGTGACGGCCAGGTGCTGTACCTTGGTAAGGCGATCCCAGCCAAAAATGAACAGGCCAACCAGAGTGGACTCCAGAAAGAAGGCCATGAGCCCCTCGATGGCCAACGGCACGCCAAAAATATCGCCGACATAATGACTGTAGTAGGCCCAGTTGGTGCCAAACTGGAACTCCATGGTCAGGCCGGTGGCGACCCCCAGTGCGAAGTTGATGCCAAACAGCTTGCCCCAGAACTTGACCATGTCCTTGTAGACCTGTTTGCCCGTCATGACGTAGACGGACTCCATGATTGCCAGAATGAAGGACAGGCCCAGTGTCAGGGGCACGAAAAGAAAGTGGTACATGGCGGTGACTGCAAATTGCAGCCGGGCCAGATCAACGGCTTCAGTCATGATCGTTCTCCCTCGTCAATGTGGGTGTTGGGGCGATGCCGTAAACGGTGTCTGAAAGTGTGCGTTCAGTGACGGCAGGTGCCTCACTGAAGAACAGGAGTTTGATGGCAATCAACGCCGCCACCTTGAGTATCAGGACCGCGATAATCTCGCGGCGTATCCAGTTGTGCTCACCCTTGCGGTATGGCATCACGGCTTTCTCCGCAGGCCAGGTTGGCCGGCACGGCGACATCCATATAGCGCGGTGCAGGCAGGTCAAGGGCATTCATCAGCCGGACATACTCGTCACGGTTCCTGACCTGAAGGCGGGGGTTGAAGGCTTTTTCCTCGGCAAGGGTTGAGCAGGTCATGCCCCGATAGTCGTGACCCGGATAGACGATGGTTTCCCCAGGCAACGTCAGCAGCTTGCCGAAGAGGCTGTCATATTGGGCGGCCGGGTCGCCGTTCTGGAAGTCGGTCCGGCCTGTTCCTCGAATCAGCAGGGTGTCGCCGGTAAAAACCCGGCCAGCCGTGGCGTCGTAAAAACAATAGGAGTCCTGTGTGTGGCCCGGTGTGTGCAGTGCCTTGAGTTGAATGCGGCCCACTGTGAGGGTGTCACCGTCTGAAAAGACCCGGTCCACGCACGAGGCATCGGTCTCCTTGCCCAGGGCAGTGGTGCAGCCGGTCGCTTCACGCAGTGCGCCCATTCCGGTGATGTGGTCGGCATGGACATGGGTATCCACGGCCAGCTCAAGCTTCAGCTCCAATTCATCCAGCAGCTGCAGATAGAGCGGAACACGGGTTTTCACCGCATCAATGATCAGTGCGGACCGGCTGGCTTCATCCCACAGCAGATAGGTATAGGTGTTCGTGTCAAAATCGATGAGTTGCCTGAGCATGTTGGGTACCTCCTTGATGATCAGTTGAGAAGTCTGAGTCCCATGAACAGATCCAGCGCGATCAGGGCCGAAGCAAACAGCGTGTGTAACCGTGGGCCTGCCAGCCTTGCCGCCAGCAGGCGGCCCAGGGTCATGCCGGCAAGCGCGCCCGCCATCAGCATCAGGATCACCCGCCCGTAGTCGTCAAGTGACGTGTGGGCGAGAAAAGACAAGGATCCCGAAAGGGAGATGGCAGCAATCACTGCCAGCGAGGTGGCAATGGCGCGCTCGATGGGCAGGTCCGATATGCCCATCAGGATCGGTACAATCAGAAAGCCCCCGCCGACCCCGAACAGTCCAGACAGCAGCCCGGTCAGAAGCCCGGCGATCACCAGTGCGATCCGGCAGTTGAGGGTCGTACGGCCCTGTGAAAAACGGCAGATCGGCTGGACATCCGTTTTCGAAGTGAGTCTGGCCCGCACCTGACGCGTCTGATCCGGGGTTCGCTTTGCCTGGTGCAGCATGCGCAGGGCAATGATGGCCATCAGTATCAGGAAGCTGGCCATCAATGGCTTTTCGGGGAGGATGTGGGTCAGGCGGTAGCCCACCGGCGCCGCCAGCATGCCGCCCAGAGCGAACACGACAGCAGGCGCTACGGCCACCAGGTTTTCGCGATAGCTGTGCACCGCGCCCCAGAGCGCGCCAGCGAGCACGGTCAGCAGAGACAGTCCTACGGCGATCCGGTAAGGCTCGCCCACCCCGTAGACCAGCAGGGGAATGGCCAACAGTGAGCCCCCCGCACCGGTCAGGCCGAGAACCAGGCCGATGATGGCCCCGACCGCCAGGATCATGGTGTCACCTTGTCCTTCAGGCGTGTCAGACCGATGGCTTTGAGCGTCAGCTTCTCGTAGAAGGGTTCGCTCTTGCCCGTTTTCATCTTGTGAATGAAGTATTTCTCGAAGGCGACCTTGGCCCAGTGTGCCCAGCGCCCTTCCTTGTACCAGGTCACGTTGCGCGGCGGAATCTGAGGCATGGCGAGAAACGCCGCACCGGAATCCCCCATGTCGGCCAGACACAGGGCGGCCAGGCTGGGCTTGTGATCCGGGGCCTTGCCCTGAATCTGGTTCTGAATGTTGTGAACCACAGCCGTCACCATGGATTCGATCATGTAGCCTGTCTTGGGCGTGCCTGTCGGTACCGGGGTGGCCTCAACCGGCGGAATCGCGACACAGACCCCGATGGCATAGATATTCGGATAGGTGGGTGAACGCTGGTATTCGTCGGTGATCACGAAGCCCTTGGGGTTGCACAGGTCGGGCACGGAAGCCACAGCATCCACCCCCTTGAAGGCGGGGAGCAGCATACTGTGCCGGTAGGGAAGCTCATGCTGTTTTTTCAGCTCACCGTTTTCAGTGAGTTCATCCACATACAGGACGCCATTTTCCGCGCGGGTGACCTTCGCATTGGTGATCCACTGGATGTGACGGTGTCTGAGTGCACTCTCGAGCATGCTCTTGGAGTCTCCGACCCCCGCCAGACCGAGATGACCGATGTAGGGCTCCGGCGTGACGTAATACATGGGAACCTGGTCACGGATCTTCAGGTCAGCCAGCGCCTTGTGCACGATGAAGGCATATTCGTAGGCGGGGCCGAAACAACTGGCGCCCGGCAAGGCCCCCACAATGACCGGCCCCGGGTTCTTCACCAGACTCTGAAAGTCCTCGCGTGCCTGAACGGCATGTGACAACGTGCAGACGGATGAGGTTCCGGCTTCCGGGCCAGTGCCAGGCACATGCGAGAAGTCCAGCTGTGGCCCGGTGGCGATGACAAGATAGTCATAGTCCAGTCTTTCGCCGGTGGAGAGTTCGAGGCGGGAGGCCTGAGCATCAATGTGTTCCACCCTTGCGCATTTGAAATGGATCTTGCGTTTTCTCAGGTGAGGTTCAATGGCAAAACTGATCTGTTCCGGCTCCCTCCAGCCGACGGCAATCCAGGGATTGGACGGGACAAACTGAAAGTCTGGTTTGTCATTGATCAGAGTGATGCGATGGTCACTCCCCTTGAGAGCCTCTTTGAGTTCATAGGCGCAGGGCATTCCCCCGGTGCCCGCACCAATCACCACTACGTGAGCCATGTTTCCTCCTATTATGTTTATATGTGCAAATAATTATAAAAGGAGGTGTCGCATTCTTCTATCGGCTGCTTGGACGGATTCGCTATAAAAGGAATAAGAATATATCTGAAAGTTATATTTGGTGAGATGAAAAGACTTTCTTGCGATAGCTGACCCGGTACTGGCTGGCCGTTGTCCCCGTCTGGCGCTGGAACCAGCGCGAAAACTGGCCCTTGTCCCGAATGCCGATGGCCAGGCCGATTTCCCCGATGGACAGATCGGTTTCCCGCAGGAGGCTGGTGGCGAGTTTCAGTTTTTCCTGTGTGACATATTGGTGAAAGGTCATGCCCGTGGCCTGACGAAAGCGTCGGGAAAATGTCCGCTCCGTCAGGCCGGCGTGCCCGGCAGCCTCCCGGAGTGTGGGGGCGTGTTCGGGGTGCTCCTGTATCCACAGTTGCACGGAAAGGATCACTTCGTCCGTATGTCGGTGCGGATCGCCCTCAAGAAAACGGCGTTGTGAGTAGGGTTGCCGGATTTCGTGAGAAAAATGCCGTTCCACATGGCGTGCGCTGGCCAGACCCAGCGTGTTGCCGATCAGGTGGACCGTCAGGTCGGCCAGCGCATTGAGGGAGGCAGCGCAGTAGAGCCGCCCGCTCTGGGTGATGAAGAAATCGCGCTTCAGGTCAACCGCCGGGAAACGGCTTTCGAATGCATCCAGATAATGCCAGTGGGTCGTCGCCGCCCGCCCCTCCAGAAGCCCGCTGGCGGCCAGAAGGACGGAACCGGTCCCTGTGGCGACCAGTGTCGCGCCTTCCGCATGCCAGCGTTTCAACGTTGCAGGCCAGTAGGGCTGTTGGCTAAGCGTCCGCAACGGGTTGCGCCACAGACTGGGAATCAGCACAAGATCGGGATGGTGAATGGCCTCGGGGTGGGTATCGGGTCCGAGGATCAGGCCGGACTGCGTTTCCACGGGGGCTGTTCCGGCCTGGCGGACAATCAGACGGGGAGCGCGCCGGCGCAGATGGGCCCGGGCATGACTTTCGGCCGTTCGGAACATCTCCAGAGCAAAGGTGTGGCTGGTGGCCAGCATCCCCGGACAGACAACCAGCACCAGTGTCAGATTCATGGCTGGCACCTCGCTTAACACC
>RFIV01000311.1 GCA_003695085.1 Gammaproteobacteria bacterium | reverse complement strand
TGCAGGCCGAAACAATGCGCCCGATTTCGTTGTGGGCCTGGCCCGGTGGCATGTCGAGCCGAAGACGATCCGGATGATGGGTGTCTGCCTGACCCAGTTGTTCCGATACGGAACGCAAGGGCCGCGTGACAGAGCGGTAGAACACCCAGCTGAGAATCAGTGCGAGCAGCGCAGCAGACAGCAGTACGCCCAGCAGGCGACTGCTCAGGTGTTCGTAAAACGGCTGCAAGGCCAGGTGCCTGTCCAGTGTCAGAGACAGGGTGCCGAAGCGGTCGAATTCGTACGGGCTGGCGTATAGCCGAACAGTACGGGTATCGAGTGGGCGAGTCAGGGCTGCCGTGATCCAGCGAGTGGGGCTGTTGATCAGCAGGCGATCGAATCGCGCCAGATTGTCGCCTGTCTCGTCGGTCAGAGCGGCCTGCACCACGAAGGGGTAGGCCCGGAGCCCGTCAATGACTTCTTTGGCCAGTTGTGTATCCAGGGTCAGCAAGGCTCTGCGTGCGGCAGGTTCCGCACCGGACAGCAGCTGGTTCAGCCTGTCGTTCAGGCGTGCAAGCTCGGTCTGAAAGCCCGTGTAAAACTGTATGCCAGCCAGAACCAGGCCCACGCTCAATGTCACCAGTACCGCCTGGCGCATGAGTCGGGTGGCGAGGGCCTGTCGCGGGGGCGGAGTCATGTACAGCCTGGATCCGAAAACGAGTATGAACGGTTAGTATAGACCCTCTTCGTTCTTTCGTTCTATCCGCCCAGCAATTTGAGCACGGACCCTGCACGGTTGAGGCCGAGTACGGATACCGCAGCCAGCACGCCGGAAATGGCGGCGCCGCCGACCCCGGCGGTCATGACGTCCTGCCCTGCCATGTAAAACCCCGGCAAGCGGGTTTTCGGCCGCAACCAGCCCTGCTCGAAGCGCTGAGGGGTATGGTCCAGACCGTAAATCTCCCCCTGATCATAGCGGCAAAAATACTGCGTGGAGAGGGGCGTGGACAGTTCATGGTAGTCAATGGCGTCACGCGCCTGGGGCACATGCCGGAACAGCACCTCAAGCAGCCGCTCGCTGAGGCGGGCCTTGAATGCTTCGTAATCTTCGCCCCGCTTGCCCCAGGGTGTTCCCAGCCAGCGGGCATACTCCTCCCAGTGAGTAGGGGCGACAATCTCGATGGTCGCCTTGCCCGGAAAGCGATTGTTCCAGTCCGGATCCTTGGCGGATGGGAAGGAAATGTAAACGACGGGGAAGTCGTCCGTGTTGCGTTGGACGAAATCGGAGACTTGCACGTCGTGGTCGGCTCCCGGATAGATCCACAGGTTGGTCTTGGGCAGGCCGAGAGTTTCGGCATCCTGGTTCAGACCAATGTACAGCCCCAGATGGCCCATGGAGGGACGGACCTTCTCGAAGTGTTTGTCCCAGCCCAGTGCCTGGCGGGCTTCGTCTTCGAGCAGATTGTGCCAGGTGCTGAGCACGCCCGCATTGGAAATGACGTGACGGGCGCGGATGACATGACCGTCCTTCATGCGTACGCCGGTGGCCTTGCCGTTTTCGGTCAGCACCTTGTCCACATCTGCGTAGACCATGGCGTCACCCCCATACTGGCGCAGGGTGTCAACAATGGTCGCAGCGATCCGCGATGCGCCGCCGACCGGATAGTACCCGCCGCGCATGTAGTGACTGGCCACCAGGGCATGCATCATGAAGCTGGATTGGGCCGGGGGCAGACCGTAGTCCCCCCACTGGCCTGTCAGGACCGCGCGCAAGGTCGGATCCGGTACGCACTCGGCCATGACCTCTGCCGTGGTGCGGTTGAAATCCGCCGGGCGACGCAGGCGGGCGAGCGGACCGGTGAGCTTGCCCACCAGTTCCGGCATCAGGCGCGGCATGACGAATCCGGGCATGGCCCGCTTGCAGGCCTTGATACGCTGCAGGTACTCATCAATGGCCGGGCCCTGATCGGGGAAATGGTCCAGCAGGGCTGCCTTGAACTCGGCTTCTCCGGCATGCAGATCATAGGCGCTGTCGCCCAGAATGATACGGTCGTAGACGGGGTCCATGGGCGCCCACTTGAGCTGTTCGCGCGAAACCCGGTCGAATATCCGGCGCAGGGTGGTACGTGGGTGCCCCATGTCGCCAATGTAGTGAACCCCCACATCCCATTCATAGCCCTTGTTGAAGTAGGAATGGGTAAAGCCGCCGGCGGTATAGTGCTGCTCCAGGATGAGCACCTTCTGACCCTGTTCGGCCAGCAGGGTGCCGGCGACCAGGCCGCCGATACCGGAGCCGATGATGACGGTATCGTACTGTTCATCCACGCGATTGGCCCGGTAGCGGGTACCGATGCGGACGTACTGGGCAGGATTGTTCTTGTTCTCGCTCATGGGGGCCTCATGTTATCGGTGTTAACATTGGTGCCACTTTAACCCGACCCGGATCGGGCTGACAAGCCTTGATGAAAAAAGAAGGGTACCGATGCAGCGGAGTTAGCTGTGAAGCGTGATGCGTTTCCGGAGGTCGCGACTGGCGATCGGGATGAAATGGCCGGCCCGTTCGGCCTCATGAACCGCCGTGACCAGAGCCTGATTGACGGGGGCTGCATCACCCAAGGCTTCTGCCAGCCGGACGATCTCCCCATTGAGCTCATCCACCTCGGTCAGACGGCCGCTGCGCAGATCCGCCTGCATGGATGAGCGGGCCTCGGGGTCGATGGCGATGGCGGAACGGGCCATCAGGCGGAAAAGGGGTGTGGGCAGGCGCAACAGGTGGGGCAGAAGCGGTGGATAGAGTGCGCCGAGACGCACCAGCCGCTGCCCCTTTCGCCGGAGCAGCCGAACCGCTTCGGACTGCGCCGCCGCCAGAATCCGGCGATAGCCCGGATCAAGCAGCATCTCCCGCAGGGGTAAACCCGACAGGGCATTGACGGCATTGTTGAGGTTGAGGATGAGTTTGCTCCACTGGATGGCCTTCATGTCTGTCTCCAGCGAGGCTGAGAGGGGAGACGGCCCCATGAGCGATTGAACAAGGTTGGCCTGAGCCTCATCGGTTGGTCGTTCGATATACAGGTGACCGGTCGTGAGTTGGCGAAAATGGCCGGGGGACGTGTGTTCTACATTGAAAGGCACCATGCCGGCCAGCACTCGGTGAGGTAGCGCCTCACGCAGTCGGTCGGCATTGTGCACGCCGTTTTGCAGGCTGATGACCAGGGCGCTTTCAGGCGCATGGGCGCGAATCTGATCGGCCGCTGCGGCAGTGGCGCCACTCTTCACGCACACCAGAATGACGTTGGCCTGGTTCAGCGCTGTTCCGTGTGCCTTTGCGTCCGCGACAAAATCATAGCGCTGGCGAGGGACAGCCGTGGGCGATTCATTCAGTGCAGCAACATGCAGGCCGTGGGCGCGCACCGCCTCTCCATATCGAGGGCGGCCCAGCAAAGTGACGCGGTGACCGTGGCGTGCCAGGCAGCCCCCCACAAAACAGCCGATTGCGCCGGCGCCGAGTACACAGACGGAAACAGGGTTCACAAACGTGGGCATGTGTCGCGTTCCTGGTCTACATTGAATGAAAATGGGACTCGCGCTAATGGAAACATGGCATTCAAGGCAAGTAAACCCGGGCCCTACGCCCGACACCTGAAAGCATTGCTCCCGGATCACACTATCAGGACGACACATGCGCTGCGCTCGCAGCTTGGCGAGGTGTTGGCCGAATCCAACACAGTGGCAGATGAGGGGTTGCTTGACCGGTTGGTGTCGGCAGAGCTGACGCGTCCCCTGGAAATGGCGGTGCAGATTGCGCCCGGGATAACGACGAAGGCACTGGCCGACGCTATGCGGGCAGCCTGGTGTGCCTCGCCGGATCTGGACGCCGTCTGGGGCGAGATGGTGAAAACTCTGCCGGTGGACAGCCTGTGTGAGGAGATGCTGTCACAGGCCGTGGTGCATCAGAAGCTGACAGTCATGACCCGGGTGGCGCCCGAACTGTTCCGAAGGGCCTGCTGGTGCGCACCGTTGGCCGCCTGGCTGGCGTCGAAGA
Organism: Gammaproteobacteria bacterium; assembly: GCA_003695085.1. Taxonomy (GTDB): domain Bacteria; phylum Pseudomonadota; class Gammaproteobacteria; order Pseudomonadales; family Oleiphilaceae; genus Thermohahella. The sequence continues at coordinate 6,616 of RFIV01000311.1, read as the reverse complement.
CCCTGTCCGCCCAGACTCACTGGGTGGCGGTAGCTGCGTTGATGCAGGATACGGGCGCGCTGCATCTGGAGCCGGAACCCGACAAGATCCACTGCGCCGCTTCGGTGCCTGCACGTCTGCACCCGCTGGCTGCAGCCGCGTTGCTGGAGCAGCATGACACCCTTCCCGGGCTGGTGGCGCGGGCGGTGGCAGAGCATCATGAACAAGCGGATGGCTCGGGGTATCCCAAGGGGCGGACAAGCCACAAGATGAGTGCAGCGGGGAGTCTGTTGAGTGTGGTCAACGCCCTCTGGAAACTGCGATTTGAACGCCCGGTGCAACGATCCCTGGCGGCCTGGCTGCCCGCCCTGCGCATCCGCTGTGCCGGGCCTTTCCGGCGCTGGTATGAGCCAGTGACCGATCTGATACGGCGGGCGGCACCCTCTGAGGCTACCGGTCCCGGCGCCCCGAAACCGGACTGGTCACAGATACCGGTGCTGCAGCGTCGCCATGTATTGCTCAATGGCGCTTTCGGGTTGAGTGCGCCCTTGGCTGCTCTGCTGAAGCAGGTACAAGAACCGGCGGCTCTGCCCGGGCGGGAGCGTACGCAGATCGCCCTGGATCAGTGCCGAAGTGCCGTGATTGCATCTGGGGTGTTGTCGGATGCGATCTTGCGCTGGATGCAGCATGCTGAGGCCGAAAAATTGGTGGCGGCCTGGCCCGAGATAGTTGAGATCGGGGTGGTTCAGGATGAGCTTTTCACGCAGATGCTGGGGGTACGCAATGCATTGGAACCGCTGCTGGCGGCCACTCCTGTCGGAAAGGCCCGGGATCAGATGCGCGCAGCGTTGGACGCCTTGAAGACTCTTCTGCAGCGTTTTGATTCCCCGCCTCAGTGAGGTGCGGCAGCGGGCGGAAGCTGGGCAGCCAGAGCCTGGAGTTCGGCTTCGATGATCATGCGCTGCATGAGATTGCCATGCTGTTGCGCCTTGGCCAGCTGTGCACGCTTGCGTTCGTACAATCGCTTCAGCGTCTCGGATCGGGCCGTTTGAATCGGGCTCATGCGTCACCTCGCATGCCTCTTTTGGAGGCAGTCTATGTCAGAGGGCTTAATCCGGGTATCGGCAAAAAGTCGCAATACTTCAGATTTTTGACGCCCTCCTCCTGTGATCAATTGTTCTGCACGATCAGTGCCAGAACGGTTCTGATCATAATCTAACCATAGTGCCGGGCATGCATCCCGGCCATGCGAAGAGATACGTATGTCGCGAGTTCAGTGGTTGAACAGCCGGGTCAGGTGTTCAGCAGTCGAAAAGTTGGCGTTGGCGTTTTCGCTGTGAGCCCGTGAATCCTCCACCATTTCAAGCAGGTGTGTACGCAATCCTTGCAGGGCGTTGAGGATTGTGTCAATTTCTTCGACAACCTGGCGGGCAGCATCCGCACTTTCAACGGCTGAGCCTTGCAAGTGTGTCAAGTTTTCTGACGTGTCACGGGCAATGCGGACACTCTCGGCAATAATGCCGGAGACGTCCTGCTGCTTGGCTATGACGCTGTTGGAAATGTCGGTGATGGTGTTCATTTCCGACTGGATCTGCTGTGCGGATTCATTGGCTGTGGTGGCCAGCTGGCGGACTTCATCGGCCACTACGGCAAAGCCTCGTCCATGCTCGCCGGCCCGGGCGGCCTCGATAGCGGCGTTCAGAGCCAGGAGGTTGGTCTGATCCGCGATGGCCTTGATGGCGTCCACCAGTTGAGTAATGGTCTTGTTGCTGTTGCCCAGATTGCTCAGCAGGGTGTCAAATTCGCTGATCATGGCAGCCGCCTGCTCGATATTGGTGACAAGTGTATTGACAGCATCGGCTGCCGTGTTGGTCACCTCGACCGCCTCATCGGCTGACTGGCTCGAGCGCTCGGCGACATCCCGCAAGGCGTTTCCGGTGTCGGCTACCCGTTCCACTTCCTGGCTGCTGTCTTCCAGAATGCTGGCCTGAGCACTCAGCGCCGACTGCACCTTCGAGGCATTTTGTGCGATCTGGCTGACCTGTCCGGCCGGGTCGGCTGCCAGAATTTCGTCAAGCCGTGCTGCTTTGCGTTCCAGTTCCTGCAGACGCTCACGCTCAATGATCGTCTCGTTCTCTTTCAACCGGGTACCACCCCATCCGAACATGATGCTGCCTCCACTATGGTACGACCCGCCAGAGCGGGATCGGGTTGGATTCTGTCAGATAAGCATAGAACACCTTCCGGATTTTGCGCACTTCAGGACAGAACGTTGTCGCGAGCCTGATCAGATCAGGGAGACCAGAAGATGAACACCACGGACGCCAGCGTCAGAGCCCCCAGTGTTCCGTTGGTCACGCGTACCTGGCGCGGCGTGCGGCACAGGCGCGTCAGAAGCTGGCCGAAGAAAAGCCACGCGTGCCCGGCAAACACATAGGTGCCCAGCATGACCGACAGTACGATGAGGGCTGACGGGGCATAGGCATCGCCCGGAAGGGTGAAGGCGGAGACTGAGCCGATGGCCATGGTCATGCCCTTGGGGTTGACGAACTGGAGCAAAACGGCTTGCCAGAACGTAACGGGGCGTGCGTCGCCCGAGCCTTCTGACAGGCTGCCGGAAAAACTGAGCTTCCAGGCCAGCCAGATCAGGTAAACGGCTCCGGCCAGTTTCAGGGCCCACTGCAGCGGGGGGTACAGGTCAAACAGGGCGCCCAGGCCGAGCGCAGCCAGGACCATGAGGCCGCCCCAGCCTGCAAAAATGCCCAGAAAGGCGGGCAGGGTCTTGCGATATCCGAATCGCGCGCCGGAGGCAGTCAGCATCAGGTTGTTGGGGCCGGGCGAAAAGCAGGTCGCCACGGCAAACAGGAATACAGCCGGGATCACAGTCAGGAAGGGGTCTGTGTTCATCTTGGTTTGTCCTGATAAAAAGAGTACAATGTATATATTGTGTCGATACAATATGCCGACTTGTTTGAGCATATCGCGTTGATTGTGTGCGTCAATGTTTTTATTGTCAGGGTGACAATGTGAGTGTCTGGATTCCCGATATCAGCAAGTACAGCGGGCCCCGCTACAAGGCCATCGCAGCGGCCATGGCGGATGCCATTCGGCATGGAGATTTGCCAGTGGGCATGCGTTTGCCGACCCACCGCCATCTGGCGGATGCCCTGGGGGTGACCGTCGGTACTGTTACGCGGGCCTATGCCGAAGCGGAGCGCCTGGGCCTGGTGGAGGGTCGCGTAGGCAAGGGCACCTTTGTTTCCCCGCCGCGACATGCCACCAACCGTTTCGCCATTCATGATGTCGATGACGATGTGGTGGACCTCTCCCTGAATCTGCCCCCCCGTTTTGATCTGGCGGAGCCCTTTCGGCGATCAGCCGATGCACTGGCACAGGATCCTCAGGCATTTGCACAGCTCATGGCCTATCACCCCGAGGCCGGGCTGTCCGAGCAGCGGCAGGTGCTGGCCCGCTGGGCACACACGCATTTGCTGGCCGAGGCGGATGCCGCGCGCATGGTGCTCACCGCAGGCGGTCAACACGCCATCGACATGGCGTTGAGAGCCGTGCTGCGTGCCGGCGATGTGTTGCTGACAGAGCAGCTGACCTATCCCGGTGTGCTGGCCAGTGCGACGCAGCAGGAGCTGGTGGTGCGCCCGGTGCTGATGGATGAGGAAGGCCTGTGCCCGGAAGCACTGGAGTCGGCCTGTCGCCAATATGCGCCACGCGCGCTCTATTGCACACCCACACTTCAGAACCCCACGACGGCGACCATGAGTCTGGCGCGGCGCGAAGCGATTATTGATGTATGCCGCCGTCACCAGGTCATGATCATCGAGGATCAGGTCAATGGGCCGTTGGCCGATCAGGCGCCGTTGCCGCTGCAGGCGTTGCATCCGGAAGGCGTGATACTCGTTGGCAGTGTCTCCAAGGTGTTGTCAGGTGCATTGCGTACCGGCTTCGTGATTGCGCCGGAGCGCTGGGTGCCGCTGCTGGGGGATGCGGTGCGGGCCAGTTGCTGGATGGCGTCGCCTCTGACGGCCGCTATCGCCTGCGACTGGATTCAGAATGGTTTCGCGGATGAGCTGCTGCAGGGGCACCGGGAGCTGATGCGCGAGGCGGCAAGCCAGGCGCATGCACATCTTGAAGGGTATGACCTGCGCACCGCGCCCTGTGCCATGCATGCCTGGCTGACCTTGCCGGAGCCCCTGAGAGCGGAGCAGTTTGTGGCGGAGGCAGCGCGGCAGGGCGTGCTGATCAAGAGTGCGGGCACCTTTGCGGTGGGCCAGGGGGCTGTTCCCCAGGGCATCAGGCTGGCGCTGAGCGGTGCGCCCGAACCCGAGCGCCTGGCACGGGGCCTGGAGGTGCTGAAAGGTCTGCTGGAGCACCGTTCTCCCCTCCGGCGTTACGCCGTGTTCTAGTTTGTCGGCCTGTTTTACGTTGGGTTTTGGTGGTCAGCGTTGCTAGAATGGGCCCCGCGCGTTTGCACGAGGCCCATTTCATGCAGATTTCAGACAAGGTCGCCCGATGATTCAGCTCTCACTGGTGTTACGCCTGCTCGGGCCCTCCATTGCGGCGCTGGGTGTGACCTTTCTGGGGCTGGCACTGTTTGATGCCGTGTTCTGGCACGATCGGACGGAAACCGTGTTCTCCGAGCTGGGCGTCGGGTACCTGGTTGCGGGGCTGTTTCTGCTTCAGCCCCTGCGGGGCAAGCAGCACCACCTGCGCAGCCGCGATGCCATGCTGCTGGTCACGCTGACCTGGCTGGTGATTGCCATGCTCGGGGCGGTACCTTTTGTGGTCTTCGAACGCCTGAGTTTCACGGATGCCGTATTTGAAACCATGTCCGGGCTGACCACGACGGGCGCCACGGTCTTTACCCACATTGAAGGCGAGCCGCCGACGGTGCTGATGTATCGCCAGTTCATCCAGTGGTTGGGGGGATTGGGGATCATCCTGCTGGTGGTGGCGATTCTGCCCATGCTCAACGTCGGGGGCATGAAAATCTACAAGGCAGAAACACCGGGGCCCATGAAGGACGACAAGCTCAGCCCCCGGATCAGTCATACGGCGCGCTACCTCTGGGGCGTGTATGTGTTTCTGACGCTGAGCTGTGCGCTGGCCTTCTGGGGCGCCGGCATGAACCTCTACGATGCCTTCGCGCACAGTTTTACCACGGTCGCGACCGGGGGCTTTTCCACCCATGATGCCAGCCTTGGGTACTTTGACAGTGTGGCGATCGAGATGGTGGCCAATGTCTTCATGGTGCTGGGCTCGATCAATTTTGGCCTGCATTTTGTCGCCCTCAGGCGCGGTATGCTCCAGGTCTACTGGCGGGATCAGGAAACCCGGGTCTTTTTGGGCGTGGTTGCGGTTGCCACGCTGCTGGTGGCGGGCCTGTTGCTGCTTCGCGGGCAGTATGATTCGGTCTGGACGACCCTGCGCCATGCGCTGTTTCAGGTGATCTCCTTCATTTCCACCACGGGTTTTGGTTCGACGGGATTTACCGATTGGCCGGATGCGGCGGTCGTCATGCTGATTCTGCTGGGGTTCGTGGGGGGCTGTGCCGGCTCCACGGCTGGCGGCAACAAGATCGTACGCTGGATCCTGACCGCCAAGATGACCTATGCCCAGTTCCGGCAACTGGTGCATCCGCATGCCATGCAAACCATACGCTACATGAAACGTCCGGTCCCCGAAGCCATTCTGGGCTCGGTCAGGGTGTTCATGTTCTACTCGGTCATCTTGTCCCTGGTGCTGGCCATTGCGCTGATGATGACCGGGCTGGACTTTGTTTCGGCGTACTCTGCCGTGGCGGCCTGTCTGAATGTACTGGGACCGGGATTCGGTTCTGTTGGGGCCAATTTCGAACCGGTTTCAGATGTGGGGACCTGGATTCTGATTCTGACCATGCTCATCGGACGCCTGGAGTACTTTACCGTGCTGGTACTCTTCACCCGCCGGTTCTGGAAATACTGAACGCGATCTCGCCTTAAGCTAGCCTTAAGTCTGTCGGTATAGGCTGCAGGGCTACCGTGGAGGGTGTCATGCGTTTCCGAGTCAGTTCTTTGTCGTATTCACTTATTGTGGCCGTCGTCTGGACGATTTTGTACAACGGCGGGCTGTGGTCATTTCTGTCCCGCTTGCCCTGGGCATCCGGGGTGGGCCAGGCCTTCTTTCTGGTTACCTTTTTCTTCTTCCTGGTGGGGGCGCTGACCCTGTTGCTGTCACTGATCAGCTTTCGCGGGTTGCTCAAGCCGGTGGTGGTTATCCTGACGCTGACCAATGCCTCGGCCAGCTATTTCATGCAAAAGTACAGTATTGTGTTCGACCCGGGCATGATCCGCAATATAGTGGAGACCGATCTGCGCGAAGCCCTGGGCCTCATGACCTGGGGGTGGGCTCTGTACGTGCTGGCACTGGGCGTGTTGCCGTCCGTATTACTGGCCCTGATACCCATTCAGTGGCGCGACTGGAAGCGACAGTGGATCTGGCGCATGGGGGGCGTGGCGACCGGTCTGGCCCTGATCGGGGGCGTGGCCGCCGTAGCCTACCAGGAGTACGCGTCAGTGTTCCGCAATCACCGGGAAGTGCGCTATTACATCCTGCCCACCAGTTACAGCTACTACCTCGTGCG
>RFIV01000310.1 GCA_003695085.1 Gammaproteobacteria bacterium | reverse complement strand
TCCGGTCAGATCGAGGCCATATATGTGGATGCGGGAGATCTGGTCCCGGCCGGCACGGAATTGCTGCGCATCAATGACCGCAATCAGCGGGCCGAACTGGAAGCGGCTCAGGCGGCTCTGGCCGCCGCACGTGCGGAACTGGAAGATGCCTCCACGGCGCTGAAACGCACCCGCAGCCTCTTTGCCAAGAAACTGGCCTCCAAGCAGTCTCTGGACAGCGCCGAAGCCCGCTATAACGTTGCCAAGGCGCAGACCGAAGCGGCTGAGGCCCGGGTCAAGCGTGCCCGCGAGCAGCTGGCCTATACCGTGGCCATTGCCCCGTACACCGGAATTGTGCTCGAACGGCATGTGAATCTCGGGGAGGTCGTCGCACCGGGTACGCCATTGTTTACCGGCACGTCCCTGGATGCCCTGCGGGTCGTCACGCAAGTTCCCCAGAATGACATGCCGCGGGTCAGGCAGTACATGCAGGCCACGGTCACCTTGCCGGATGGCACCCGGTTGGTGCGCCAGGGTGACCGGGACATCCGCTTCTTTGCCTATGCCTCCCCGCAAACGGCTACTTTCAAGGTGCGGGTGAATCTGCCAGAAAAACTGCCGGATCTGTATCCGGGCATGCTGCTGAAAACCGAGTTCAAGATCGGCGAGCGCGAGGCGTTGACCGTGCCCGCTCAGTCCGTGGTGGCGCGCGCAGAGCTGCGAGCGGTTTATGTTCTGGCAGAGGATGGTGCCATTCGCTTCCGGCAGATTCGTACCGGGCGCCTGCTGCCTGATGGACAAATTGAAGTGCTGTCCGGCCTGGACGCCGGTGAACAGGTGGTGACCGAGCCGGCTCGCGCGATCGCACGGCTGTCAGATCGGGAGGTGATTGCCCATGACGCCCAATGAGCGCCTCGGGATTTCCGGCCGTCTGGCCAGGGCCTTCTTCGATAACCAGATCACCCCCCTGCTGGCACTGGTTGCCGTGCTGCTGGGGGTGCTGGCCGTCATCATTACGCCGAAGGAGGAAGACCCGCAGATCGATGTCACCTTTGCCAACGTGTTCATCGCCTACCCCGGTGCGTCGGCAGAGGAAGTGGAATCGCTGGTCGCCTCACCAGCAGAAAAGATGCTTTCCGAAGTGCGGGGGCTGGATCACATCTACTCGGCGTCCATGCCCGGCATGGCTGTGCTGTCCGTCCAGTTCAAGGTGGGCGAGCCGCGCACCGATGCACTGGTTCGCCTCTACAATAAACTGTACTCCAACCAGGACTGGCTGCCACGCAATCTGGGCGTCATGCAGCCCATTGTCAAACCCAAGGGCATTGATGATGTGCCGGTACTGTCCCTGACCCTGAGCGGCACCGATGGCCTGGTTGACCGGCTGCAACTGGCCCGGGTCGCGCACGCCATCGAGGCGGAAATCAAGCGCATCCCCGGCACCAACGAAGTCTTCACCATCGGGGCGCCGGACGATGTGGTGAACGTCGAACTGGATCCGGCCCGGATGGCTGCGCTGGGCATCAGCTTTGACGATCTGCGCATGGCCCTTCAGGCGACCAATCAGACGTCCAATTCGGCCAGTACGCTGGCCGGTGGCCGTGCGGTGGCCGTGCAGGCGGGCGCCTACCTGACGGACCTGGAGGGGCTCCGCGAACTGGTGGTGGGCATGCACGAGGGCGCCCCTGTCTTCCTGGAAGATGTGGCCCGTATCGAGCGCACCGGTTACACCCCGACCCACATGGTCCTGCAATACCCGGGCGCGGGTAGTGAAAGCGGTGTGGGGCTGCCCCGCCCCGCGGTGACCCTGGCGATTGCGAAGAAGTCAGGTGTGAATGCGGCGGATGTGGCCGATGCGGTCATGGCGCGCATGGATCAGCTGCGCGGCACCTACATTCCTGATAACGTGGCCGTGACAGTCACACGCAACTATGGCGAAACGGCGACCGACAAGGCCAATACCCTGCTCAAGAAACTGCTGCTGGTAACGGTGGTCGTCGTGCTGCTGGTCGGTGTGACCCTCGGCCGGCGCGAGGCCTTTGTGGTGGGTACGGCGGTCATTGTGACCCTGATGGCCACGCTGTTCGCCTCTTGGGCGTTTGGCTTCACCATCAACCGGGTGTCCCTGTTTGCCCTGATTTTCTCCATCGGCATCCTGGTTGACGACGCCATCGTCGTCGTGGAGAACATTCACCGTCACATGACCCAGGGTGGCAAGACGCTTCGGGAAGCCATCCCGCTGGCCGTGGATGAAGTGGGCGGCCCCACCATCCTCGCGACCTTCACCGTCATCGCGGCTCTGCTGCCCATGGCCTTTGTGACCGGTCTCATGGGCCCCTACATGAGCCCGATTCCCATCAATGCCAGTGCGGGCATGTTCCTCTCCCTGCTGGTGGCGTTCATGTTTACACCCTGGCTGATGTTCCGGGTATTCCGAAACAGCTCATTCGGGGACCACAAGGATGAGGAGGCCCATACGGCCGAGGTGGCCCAGGGGGCGATGCACCGGATCATGCGCCCGTTCCTGTACGGTGCACGGACATCGCTCAAGCGGCGCCTGCTGTACCTGACCATGGTGGTGCTGATTGGCGGCTCCATGGCGCTGGTGGTGACCCAGCACGTCATCCTGAAGATGCTGCCCTTCGACAACAAGTCCGAGTTCCAGGTGGTCGTGGACATGCCGGAAGGCACCTCCGTTGAAACCACGGCACGCGTGCTGGACGAACTGGCCTCCTGGCTTCAGAAGGTGCCCGAGGTCACGGACATCGAGGCCTATGCCGGGACGTCCTCGCCCATCAACTTCAACGGTCTGGTGCGGCAGTACTACCTGCGCAGCGGCCCCCACCAGGGCGATCTGCAGGTCAACCTGAAGAGCCGTCACGACCGGGATCGGGTGAGCCATGACATTGCCCTGAGCGTGCGTGAACCTCTGCAGGCCATCGGCAAGCGCTACGGTGCCAATGTAAAAATCGTGGAAGTACCACCCGGGCCGCCGGTGCTCTCGCCCATTGTGGCCGAAGTGTATGGGCAGAACTATCCGGCCCAGATCGGGTTTGCCAAATCCATCCGCTCGGTGTTCGAACAGACGGATGGTGTGGTGGATGTGGACGATTCGGTGGAAGCGGACACCACGCGCTATATCGTCCATGTGGACCAGCAGAAGGCTGCCCGGCTCGGCGTTTCCCAGGCGGCCATCGTGGCCGCGATGACGGCCGGGCTCAAGGGCGAGGATGTGAGTTACCTGCACAGCCCGACGGCCCGGTATCCCATCCCCGTTCGCCTGGGCTTTGACAATGCGGACAAGGCGGATCGGGATCAGTTCCTGCAACTTCGGGTGTGGAGTCAGTCAGGTGCACTGGTGCCCATCCGGGATCTCGTGCGTATCGAGGAAACCGACCACGAGAAGACGCGCTATCACAAGGACTTGCTGCCAGTGGTCTATGTGACGGCCGACGGCGCGGGTGAAACGGACAGCCCCCTGTATGGCATGTTCGACATCATGGGCACGCTTTCCGACCAGTATCCGGGACTGGAGCAGGCGCTGACCAGCCAGCCGGAGAATCCCTACGTGCCCAGCATCAAGTGGGACGGAGAGTGGCAGGTGACCTATGAAACCTTCCGCGACATGGGCATTGCCTATGCAGTGGGGCTGGTGGGCATTTTCCTGCTCATTGTGGCGCAGTTCCGCTCCTACCTCATGCCCCTGGTCATCATGGCCCCGATTCCCCTGACCCTGATCGGGATCATGCCGGGCCATGCCCTGTTTGGTGCCCAGTTCACGGCCACCTCCATGATCGGCATGATTGCGCTGGCCGGGATCATCGTGCGCAATTCGATTCTGCTGGTGGACTTCATCCGTGTGCGACTGGATCAGGGATTTGATCTGCGGGAAGCCGTGATCGATGCCGCCGCCACCCGGGCACGCCCGATCATCCTGACCGCCCTGGCGGCCATCCTCGATGCCTTCTTCATCCTGGACGACCCGATCTTCAACGGCCTGGCGGTCGCGCTGATTTCCGGCGTGTTCGTCTCTACCCTGCTCACGCTGGTGGTGATTCCGCTGCTGTACTTCTCGGCCGTACGGCGTCGCTACAACATGTAATGCCGAGGGGCGCTTATTGCGCCCCCTTTTCTTCAACCCAGATCTGTATACGGATTGCGTATCGACAACGAAACGGCGTTGTCATACCCCTCCAGCCGAATCGATTCAGCCTCGAAAGAAACCTGCTCATCTTCCAGCACGCCTTCGCCGAAACGATACACAGGCTGGAAGCTGCCCTTCTGTGCCTGATCGCGATAGGCCTCACTGGCTGCCTCCGTCACCTCATGACGACGGCTCCAGCGCGTCAATGCCTGCTCGCCATGCCGCTGACGAATCAGCTCACGCGCCAGATCCGGCCCCAGCACCCCTGCTGTGGCGTTAGCCCCTCCAAACCCCTTGGAATTGAGGAAGGCAATACTTTTCCGGGCATCCTCAATAAGCTGAGCGTTGCGACTGATTGACAGGTGCGTGTCATACACATCATCCGCCACCTTGTCGATTGTCGGGATGCCCGGCAGCCATCCGTGGTCAAACACGCCCAGCGCGGAAGCCAGCTGGTCTCCGCTGGCCACCGAAATACTGTGCCCGAAAAACGCCTTGACTGCCGCCAGCGGCCATTTCTTCACTCCAAAGTGTTCCGCGACACGATGAAAAATCAGTGACTCGGTGACCCGATTCTGAGGCGTACTCGATCCGTGCGCCATAATGAAGGAGCGGTTGCGCACCCCTTCTTCACCGGCAATGGCCTGGCTCAGCTTCACGGCGCGGGCAAAGGTCAGATAATTGCCGATACCCGGACCGCTGATGGAATGCTTGTAACCGTCCGCATGCGTAAACACATCCGGCACGGCACCGAGGATATGGGCCCCCAATTCCAGCACCAACGCATCATCCATGAGAATGCAGACCTGTGCTGACTCCCCGATGGTAAACCCGCAGTTTTCGCCAAAGGGACGGCTGCTGCGGCGCGGGTCGCTGTGATCCGTGCCGTCCAGCTTGTTCAATTTGTCCTGGGTGGCCAGCGCGCCCATGGCATTGAAACCCTCGACTATTTCCGGTGTGATGGGCGCTTCGGCATTCACGACCATGGCCACCCGGACACGACCCGCCTGAATAGCGTGTACCGCATCCCGCAGGTTGTACAGGAAGGTGGCACAGGCGGCAATGGCACAGCTGCTCTCACCCACGTTGCCCAACACGTAGGCATTGATGAAATCTGCCGGCATGGAGTTGATGCCCATCGCCAGGCTCTTGCTGGATACACGCTCGCCCTTGAGCCAGCTTTGCATGGTCCCGCCCATGCCTTCGGACTGGGTCGGTGGAAAACCTGTCCCCCCGTAGACCCCCACCTGGTCCGGACGAATGCTACGCAAGACAGTGTCCCAGCCGATGCCCATATGGTTCAGCGCATCACTGGCCGCAAAAATGCCCATCTGGGTGCCGCGAGGCTGAAAGCGCGCGTTATAGTAGCGTGCCGGATCAAAGCCTTCGGGCAGCTGCCCCGCCGACTTGACATCCGATTGCCGCTTGACGGTTATACGAACCTGCTTGGTCTGGTGCGCCGTGACCTTAACCTGACCGTTGTCAGCCTGCTCGACCTGCCAATGATCCGGAATATCCGAAGGCAGCTCCCGTTTTGCCATGAAAAATGTAAGAGGCGCGTCAACCGATGCAGGCATTTCGACATTGCGACATACCGGCAGATCATCCGGGTTATAGTGGGGCGTACCAATCCGCCGGATCAGTGTGCCATCCAGCAAGGCCTGCGCGCCCAGCGTCTCAACACGCTCCCCGGGCCCGCGCAAAGCCGCAAGTCCTTGCAGCACGTCTGCCTGCTGCCCGACATCCAGCTCCGGCCAGAGTGTACGCAGATAGCTGTGGTGAAAAGAAGTACGGCCACCGGCGTTGATACCGCCCATGGCGACGATGCAGGGCAATGGTGTGCTCATGGCAACAGACCTCAATCATGAATGAAACAGTGGGGTTGATTCTAGAGGATTCACGAAGATAAAGTTGATTTATCCGGCCACTTTGTTGATATTTAGCAGCATCACTCCCTAGCCATTGGTCTGATGGCGGTGTTAAGCGAGGTGCCAGCCATGAATCTGACACTGGTGCTGGTTGTCTGTCCGGGGATGCTGGCCACCAGCCACACCTTTGCTCTGGAGATGTTCCG
>RFIV01000309.1 GCA_003695085.1 Gammaproteobacteria bacterium | reverse complement strand
GCCGCACCATCCACGTGAATATCTTCAAACCAATCCGGCGCGTAGGGCACACCGGTCAAACGGTTTTCACCGCTCATGTTCTTCTCCATCCAACAGTTTCACCAACGCTCGCGCGACGGTTTCACCTACAATCAAATCGGTAATAACACCTGTCCGCAGGGCACCGAGACAGGCCAGTGCCTTGTCGTGACCGCCTGCAACCGCGACAACCCGCCGACCGGAGAGGTCTTCAAGCGAGAGAGACAGCGCATGCTGGTTAACGGCACAGTCAACCTTGCGGCCCAACGCATCCACAAAATTACCTACGAGGTCGGAAATCGCGCCGGAGCGCCGCAGGTCATCCCACTGTTCGGGGGAGACCAGCCCGACGGTCTGAATGTAGGTATCGCGATTGAGAGAGCCGATGCCGAGCACACAGAGAGACGCTTGCCGTGCGAGCGCCATCACACCGCTGACACTTTCCTGGGCCAGCAGCAGATCCCGTTGCTCGCGGGATGAGGCAATATAGGGCACCGGGTTGATATAGCCTTCACCCCCGGTCTTTTGCATCAGAGTCAGAATGACATCTTCCCGGTTGGCGGCAAAGGTCCGGGTCAGACTGCCACTGATGGAAACAAATCGTGTGTCGGGAAGGGGGAGGTCCGGGAGGTGTTTGGCAAAGGCTTTCAGTGAACGACCTTTTCCGACTCCGACGATCGAATGCTCACCCGAGCGCAGAAGTTCAGTGACCCAAAGCGCAGAGGCCATGCCCACTTCGTGGAAGTTCTGTCGCGGATCGTCTTCTTCATGAAGTGTGGGGGTGACCACGCACCCCTTGAGGCCGAAGTGCTTCAGGATGCGTTCTTCCAGCTCCATGCAGTGTGCTGGGCGCCCCTGAACGTGAACCTGAACCAGCCCGGCTTCATGGGCCTGGGCAATGAGCCGGTGGGCCTTGGCAGACGATACCCCCAGCCGCTCGGCGACCTGGCCCTGCTTGTACCCACCGATATAGTAAAGCCAGGCGGCCCGGCAGGCCTGATCAAGGGGTGATTCCATATGAAATAAATTTCATCGTCTGGAAATATTTTCAGAATGCTACGCCCTTGTCCCGGACTCGTCAACTTCGTGAAACCCTTATATAGTTGACGGAGGTCAAAGGAAGCCAATATGTTTGAATTTGCAGCAAATCTTTCCATGTTGTTCACGGAGGTTCCGTTTCCTGCGCGCTTTGAAAGCGCGGCAGAGTCGGGCTTTCGTGCAGTCGAGTACCTGTTTCCCTATGAATGGCCTGCCGACCAGTTACGTGAACAGCTTGAACGCCACCAGCTCCGGCAGGCATTGTTCAATGCGCCACCGGGTGACTGGCAGGCCGGAGAGCGTGGTCTGGCGTGTCTTGCTGGTCGGGAAGAAGATTTCGGGGCAGGACTGGAGGCTGTGCTCGACTATGCGAGCGTACTTGAAAACCACCTTGTACACGTTATGGCGGGTATCGTGCCCGCTGGTCAGGATCCGGCGTTGGCGCGCGATACCTACATCCGCAACATACAGCAGGCAGCCGATATCCTGGGGCAGGCAGGGCTGACCGTTTGTATCGAGCCCATCAACCACGCCGATATGCCCGGTTATTTCCTGAATACCGTGCCGCAGGCACTTGGGCTGCTGGACGAGATCAGCCGCGAAAACGTCCGGCTTCAATTTGATATCTATCACTGCCAGCGAACAACGGGTGATGTGACCCTATGGCTCGAACGCGCGCTGCCACAAATCGGGCATATCCAGATTGCGGGCGTGCCGGGCAGGCATGAACCGGATTATGGTGAACTGAATTACCCGTGGCTCTTTGAGCGCTTGCGACAACTGGGTTATTCCGGCTATGTGGGATGTGAGTATGTGCCGGCCGGCAAGACGGAAGACGGCTTGGCCTGGCTTAAAGAGGAGTTATCGCGCAAATGAACGTAAATGGACGGCAGTTGCTGTATCTGGCCTTCACCCTGCTGACGATGGTAGCCGGCTATCTGTATCTCAGATACGCCTACCGGGTAACGGACGAGATGCCGTTCGCCCAGGAAGTGGTGCTCATCGTCCTGGGAACGATCATAACGGTGCTGATCACGGCCTTGTTGCTGAACAAGCAGACCGCCGTCGAAATCGAAAAAGAACAGAACATCAAGTTTCTCGACCTCAAGGCCAGGACCTATGAGCACCTGCTCAACCTGCTGGAAGGTATGTCACAGCTGGAAACATTCACACAAAGACAGCTGACGGACCTCAAATTCATGACGCACCGGCTGGCAATCGTATCCTCGCCCGAGGTGCTGGAAGAGTATCAGCGGTTTCTGAAAGTCGTGTCCGAGATATCGGCAGACATGAGCTTTGCCGACGATCAACACCCCCTGCATTCGGCACTCAGCCGTCTGAGTCTTACGCTCCGGGCTGATCTGATCGGCCGGGACCAGGGGCAAGGGCGCTTGTCAGCCAGGGAGGTAGCACGTGTGATTCTGAGCAATAGCGATCTGTCGCACAAGCTGGGGCGCAAGGTCTGATGGAGGCAGGCGAGCGCTTCGAGGTGCGGCTCAGGGCCAGCCTGCTGACATGGCTGGATATGGCCCGCCGTGAAGTCCGCGGCATACTGGAGGGTCGTGACCCGGAGTACCTTCACCGTTACCGGGTGAACCTCAGGCGATGCCGGGGCGTGCTCAGGGCCCACAAGCATGCACTGGATCCCTCCGGCAGGAAACGCGCAGACCGGGCTCTGAAAGTGCTCGTCAAGCCGACGAATGCTGCGCGAGACCTCGATGTGATGCTCGATGACTGTGGCAAGTGGTCCAAGGTGATGTGTGATGAACCGGTTATTGCCGAAGGCATGCGCCGCTTGAAAGCACAGGTTGCCCGCCGCAAACGTTCGGCGTATCGGGCCCTGTGGGATTGGTTGGAAAGTGAGAAGGCCGGAAAGGCCTTTGACGAGGCGATAGACGCCCTGCAGTCACTGGGCGTTATCGGGCGTTTTGCAGGACAGTCCTATGAATGCGTGACAGAACGTGAGTTTATCAAGCGATATCGAATGATCATGAAGCGGCATGCTCGATACACGGAATCGGGTGTCACGCCTGAGCAATGGCACGCGTTGCGGTTGAGTATCAAGAGTGCGCGCTATCTGGCTGAATCGCTGGAAAAACCCGGCAAAGCGATGCGCAAGTCGATCAAACAGCTTAAGCACCTGCAAGATGAACTGGGTCGAATCCAGGACTGGCATGTACAGCGCGCACGCGTAGTGCATATGCTGGGCCAGCCTCGCCAACCGGACGATGTGAAGATTGCGCTAGCGTCCATATATGGCTGGCTGACAGCCCGGCTCGCGCATCACACACGTGGGGAACAGTGACGACGGATCTGCCGATGCGTTCTGATTTATCGTATAATGAGTGCTTCTTGAATCTATTTTTTCAAAGAGGCTGAATCATGTCCGATACGCTGCCCCCTTGTCCGAAATGTGGCTCCGAATACACCTACCCGGATGGAGAAATGCTTGTCTGCCCTGAGTGTGCCCATGAGTGGAACCCCGGGGAGGCGGTGGAAGCTCAGGAGGAAGGGCTGGTTGTGCGTGATGCCAATGGCAATCTGCTTCAGGATGGCGATACGGTTGTCGTGATCAAGGATCTCAAGGTCAAGGGTGCGTCATCGGCGCTGAAAGTGGGTACCAAGGTCAGGAATATCCGCCTCGTGGAAGGCGACCACAACATTGACTGCAAGATTGACGGTTTTGGCGCCATGAAACTCAAGTCGGAGTTTGTGAAGAAGGCTTGAAGCACTGCACCCTCTCACAGAGAAGCTGTTACGGCACCGGCCCGATTCAAAGCCGCCCCCGGAGGCGGCTTTTTGCTGCCTGCACCAAGTACGGCCGTAACCTGTCGGCTTGGG
>RFIV01000308.1 GCA_003695085.1 Gammaproteobacteria bacterium | reverse complement strand
GGTTTCGTCAATCACCCGCTTCTTGTTGATCCCCTGAATGCGCAGCCCGTAGGCCACGTTCTCATAGATACTCTTCGGGAAGGGGTTCGGCTTCTGGAACACCATGCCCACGCGGCGGCGCAGTTCGGCCACGTCCACACCGCGGGCATAGATGTCTTCATCGTCCAGCATGACCTTGCCTTCGATGCGGCAGCTGTCCACCAGATCGTTCATGCGGTTGAAGCAACGCAACAACGTGGACTTGCCGCAGCCGGACGGCCCGATGAAGGCCGTCACACGCTTGGCGGGGATCTTCATGTTTACGCCGTGCAGCGCACGCTTCTCCCCGTAGTACAGCTCCAGGTTCTGCACCTCGAGGGCTATGGTTTCATCTTCGATATTGCGGACATCGCTCGCGCGGCCAATGGCCGAAATATCAATCGCGTGGGTACGCGCGCCCTCGGTATCCGGTGCAGAGTTGGCATCAGTCATGGTTGGCTCACTTGTTACAGATTCATTCATTCTAGCGTCTCCGGGGCCTGATTACATTTCCAGCGCCTTGTAGCGCTCACGCAGGCGGTTGCGGATGTATACGGCACTCAGGTTAAGCAGTGCGATGACCAGCACCAGCAGCAGTGCCGTGGCATAGACCAGCGGGCGGGCAGCTTCCACGTTGGGGCTCTGGAAGCCCACATCATAGATATGGAAGCCCATGTGCATGAATTTCTGGTCCAGATGCAGATACGGGTAGTTGCCATCCAGCGGCAGCGACGGGGCCAGCTTGACCACACCCACGAGCATCAGCGGTGCCACTTCTCCCGCGGCACGGGCGATGGCGAGAATCACGCCGGTCATCATCGCCGGACTCGCCATGGGCAGCACCACCCGCCACAGGGTCTCAAACTTGGTGGCACCCAGCGCCAGGCTGCCCTCTCGCACGGAGCGCGGAATCCGGGCCAGCCCTTCTTCCGTGGCCACAATGACCACCGGCAGCGTCAGGATGGCCAGCGTCAGCGAGGCCCACAGCAGACCGGGCGTACCAAAGGTCGGTGACGGCAGCGCTTCAGGGTACAACGCCTCATCAATATGCGCGCCAATGAAGTAGATGAAGAAACCCAGACCAAACACCCCGTACACGATGGATGGTACACCTGCCAGGTTGTTCACGGCGATGCGAATGGTCCGGGTGAGTGCCCCCTGGTGGGCATATTCACGCAGATACACGGCCGCAACCACACCAAAAGGCGTCACCAGGACGGACATGAGCAGCACCATCAGTACGGTGCCATAAATGGCCGGGAAGATCCCCCCTTCCGTATTCGCTTCACGCGGATCGTCAGAGACAAATTCCCACAGCTTGCTGAAATAGAAGCCGACTTTTTCGGTCAGGCTCATGGCGTTGGGGCGGAATACCCGGACCACCTTGGCCAGAGGCACCTTCACGACCTGGCCGGTCATGATCTCAGCTTCAAAACTGTCTCGCCCGATCTCTCCGTACAAGACCTTCAGCTCGTCCTGCATGGCCGCAAAGCGCTTCTCAAGTGCGGCGCGTTCAGCGGCAATATCTGCCAGGGCCTCGGGCGTATCACGCCCTTCCAGCTCCAGGCGCCGCTGCTTGAGCCGCAGACGCTCCATGGCGTAGTTCACGCTGCCGATATCGGTCTTTTCGATCGCGTAGATCTTGTCGTGCAGCGCCCGGGCACGCTTGATGCGCGCCTGCAGCGCCTCCCAGGCTCCCTCACCTTCTGCAACGACCTTGTCCTGTTCAAAGACACGTACCAGCCTGCCATAGAAGTTGCCCCATTCATCCCGCTCGGCGACAAACAGATCAGTCGGTGCCCGCTGGTCGTGCAGGCTGGTCTCATCCACCCAGCGAAAATCGAAACCCAGTGTATCCCGGTTGCCCACCTTGACCAGCAGGCGGCGCACGACTTCCACACCCTCCGGAACAGTCTGACCGGCGTCACGCAGCTGCTGGGCCGTGATGATCTCCTCATCCGCGACCTGACCGATGATGCGCTGGGAACTGCCATCCGGGCCCACATACTCGGCCTCGATGACTTCGTGTGGCCAGAAGTGCGACAGCCCCCGCACAGCGATCAGCCACAACAGCCCCAGTACCATGACGGTACTCAGTGCCACGGCGCCGGCGTTCAGCCAGACCCAGGGCTCGCCCTTCCGGGTCCATTCCTTGAGTTGTACTTTCATGATTCCGGCCCCCTTACATCACACTGTACTTGGTACGCAGGCGCTGACGAATGAATTCGGCCAGCGTATTGACTGCGAAGGTGAACAGGAACAACACCAGCGCAGCGAGGAAGAGCACCCGGAAGTGCGTGCTGGCCACTTCGGATTCCGGCATCTCCACCGCGATATTGGCTGCGAGCGTGCGCATGCCCTCGAAGATGTTCCAGTCCATGACCGGGGTGTTGCCGGTGGCCATGAGCACGATCATGGTTTCGCCGACTGCACGGCCCAGACCGATCATGACGGCAGAAAAGATGCCGGGGCTGGCTGTTGGCAGCACCACGCGCACCAAGGTCTGCCAGGGCGTGGCACCGAGTGCCAGCGATCCGTGCACCAGTGACTTGGGCACGCTGAAAATGGCATCTTCGGTAATGGAGAAAATGGTCGGAATCACGGCAAAGCCCATGGCTGCGCCCACCACCAGGGCATTGCGCTGATCGAAGTCGATCCCCAGCTCAGTCGTCAGCCAGTGCGGCATGTTGCCGTCAAAGAGCCACAATTCGACCTGTGGACTGATGGCGAAGCTGAACCAGCCCACCACAATGATGACCGGCACCAGCAGCACAGGTGCCCAGCCGTCCGGCACACGATGGCGGATGGCACCCGGCAGATTGGACCAGACAAAGCCGAACACCACGATGGCCAGTGGCATGAGCACCAGCACGGTAAAGACACCGGGTAGGTGAGATTCCATGAACGGCGCGAAAAAGAGACCCGCCAGGAAACCAAGAATGACCGTGGGCAAGGCTTCCATCAGCTCGATAGTGGGCTTGACCTTGGTGCGCAGGCGAGGCGCCATGAAATTCGCCGTGTAGATGGCGCCACAGATGGCCAGTGGCATGGCGATGAGCATGGCGTAGAACGCCGCCTTGAGCGTACCAAAGGTCAGTGGCGACAGGCTGAATTTCGGCTCGAAGTCGTTGTTGGACGCGGACGACTGCCAGATGTACTCCGGCTCGCTGTAGCCCTCGTACCACACCTTGGACCACAGGGCGGACCAGGACACATCCGGATGCTCGTTCTTCACGGAATAAAAGCGGACCGTGCCGGCTTCGTCCTCGATGATCAGGTAGTTCGCGCGCGGCGCGATCGTCACACGGCGCAGGGGGGTGTCCCCGAGCTGCTCCCGGAGCACTACGCGCTCGGACGTGGTGTAGAAAATGCCCAGTGTGCCGGTGTCCGACACCGCTGCAAAACCCTTGCGCTGGTGCTCGGCAGCCATGTTTGTCACACGTCCGCCGAAGTCAAAATGACGTATCTTTTCCAGTGTGTAGTGATTGTTGTCGTCCCGAACGGGAAAGAGCTGGGTGATCTGACCCTGAACGTCTGCCACCAGAAGCGAAATGCCACCCAGCAGGAATCGGGCATCTGCCAGCTCCACGCCCCCTGACGTCACCGGCAACTGCTGATTCAGGCGCGGCGCTTCGCGATCCAGCAGGTCATACATGGTCACTTCGCCACTGGGCGCAAACACGTACAGCCACCGTGTCTCCGGCCCCAGCAACAGGCGGGAAACCTTGCCGCTGACCGTGGGCAGGACGAGCCCGGCATCCGTCAGCTCCACCTCGCCGGTCAGAAAGCTTTCTTCCTTCTCGAAGAGACGGCCCAACAAGGTGTGATTGTCCGCCGCGCCGACAATCATCAAGGTATCCTCCGCGTCCCGGACACTGATCTGCGTAATCGGTCGCTGCTGCGGGTCCAGTTCGACCGGCTCTTCACCGTAGGGAAACTCGAGTCCCGGCGTAATCACGCGGGTGGTACCTTCCGGATAGGAGACCTTGTAGACATGCTTGACCAGCAAATAGCTGCCATCACTCAGTCCAAGTGCCAGCAGCGTCTTGTCCACGCCCGCCCCGCTCACGGACGCAATACGGACACCCTCTGGAATGGGGAGCGCAATGTCATCCACCACCTCACCGGTTTGCGTGCGGTAGAAGATCACCCGGTTACCCTCGGCCAGACGCATGCCGATTTCACCCTGCTCTTCCAGCCACCCGTACAGCGTCGGGCCAGCCTCGGCAACCGGCAGCCGATATTCGGCCTTCTGCTCGATCTCGGCGCCCTCGAAGAGCGGCATGACTTCGTAGAGAAGGTAAAAGAAGATCAGCGATACGGCCACAATGACCGAAACTCCACCTGCACCGATCGAGATACCTGCCACCTTGTCCGTCAGCGCGCGCAGCTTGCGGCGGCGACGCAGTGCAGGGGTATCGAAATCAATGGCAGGGGGTTGTACTTGCGTGGTTGACTGCATGAAGTGCACATCCTGCTATTCACGAATGTGCGCCACGATAAATCAAGAATGTGACAGTTGTGTGACAGACCTGTCACACAACTGTGTCAGCATGCATTCAGAGCAGGCCGGACAGACCGCCCAGCTGCCCCAACTGGTCCTTGAGGAGGCCGTCCAGCCCCGCCAATGGACCCGTGGCGGTGTTCAGTGCACCAATCTTTTCTGCCGCAAGGGCATTGAGCTTGTTGTTCAGCTCACTGCGCAGTTTCTTCACTTCCGACTCCAGCGCGCCCTTGAGGGCTGACGACAGGACCCGGTCGAGTGTCGACTTCAGTGACACCTTCGGATCTTCCAGCGCGCCCTGCGCCAGGACCTGAAGATCCAGACTTTCGATACCGCCCAGGGCGGCGACCAGCGCTTCCTGCACCTTGCTCAGGCCTTCCTGCCTGAGCACCTGTGTCTTGAGCGCAGCCAGCACCACTTTCGAATCCAGATTGAGCGTTCCGCCTTCGATGACCGCCTGCCCGTTGATCGCGGCCTTGGCTGCTTCGATGATCACCGGCAACTTGTCGCTGTCGCCCAGCGGCAGATCCTCCACCGGCAAGTCTGCCAGATCAAACCGGAAAAGATCCTTGCCCGCCTTGGGCCGGGTGTGATCCAGCACCGCATCCAGCGCCAGGTTCCCCAGCGCGGCACTCGCACTCTTCAGGGCCAGCTCCGCCGGTTTGCCATAGATTTCAGGCTGGTGCGTCAGATCACGCAGATCGCCTTCCACAGGAATGGCCTGATTCATCAGGGGAACTTCGCCGCTGATGCGCAGGTGACGCACCAGAAACTTGGGCAGGCCGTCGCTGTAGTCGGTCGTGTCCGGCTCGGCGGCGTCCCCGTCACTGCCCTCGCTACCGGCCAGCATGGGGGCCAGCTGGTCATACCAGAATTTCAGCTTGCCCAGCCAGGCACG
>RFIV01000040.1 GCA_003695085.1 Gammaproteobacteria bacterium | reverse complement strand
TCCCCGTGGCCGTGGCCCTGGGCGCTGATCCGGCGACCATTCTCGGTGCCGTCACACCGGTACCGGACAGCCTCTCCGAGTATGCCTTTGCCGGCCTGCTGCGGGGTCACCGTACCGAAGTCGTGCAATGCCAGACCAATACGCTGCAAGTGCCGGCCAGTGCCGAAATCGTGCTCGAAGGCGTCATCGAGCCGGGCGAAACAGCGCCGGAAGGGCCTTTCGGCGATCACACCGGCTATTACAACGAAGTGGAAACCTTCCCGGTCTTTACGGTCAGGCGGATCACGCACCGCAAGAATCCGATCTATCACAGCACCTACACCGGGCGACCGCCGGACGAGCCCGCCATCCTCGGGGTGGCACTGAATGAGGTCTTCATTCCCATCCTGCAGAAACAGTTTCCGGAAATTGTCGATTTCTATCTGCCACCGGAGGGGTGCTCCTACCGGCTGGCCGTGGTCACCATGCGCAAGCAGTACCCCGGCCATGCCAAACGGGTGATGATGGGGGTCTGGTCCTTTCTCAGGCAGTTCATGTACACGAAGTTTGTCATTGTCACCGATGACGACGTCAATGCCCGTGACTGGAAGGATGTCATCTGGGCGCTGACCACGCGCATGGATCCGGCACGGGATACTCTCCTGATCGAAAACACCCCCATCGACTATCTGGACTTCGCCTCACCCGTCTCGGGTCTTGGCTCGAAGATGGGGCTGGATGCCACCCACAAATGGCCCGGCGAAACCCAGCGGGAATGGGGCACGGCCATCACCATGGACCCTGCCGTGAAAGCACGCGTCGACGCTATCTGGGACAGTCTGGGGATCGGAGATTCTGCAAAGTGAGTGACATAACCCTGCAACGCACGGCCATCGAACCGTTGGCCGCCAACGTGCATCGCGCCCGGTTCAGCATACCTGAGGCGCTAACCTGGCAAGCCGGCCAGTACCTGCAACTGAAAGTGCCAGGCGTGGCGGACGCCTTCTTTTCCATTGCCTGCGCACCTGGGCGCGGCGAACTGGAGCTGCACATCGAAGCCCATCCGGAACAAACCCGGGCCTGTGCCGTGATGGATTGGCTGCGCCAGCATGATCAGGTTCAGGCCTTGCTGCCCCTGGGTCGCTGTTATCTGCCCGAATTGCCCGAGGGCGAGGTGGTGCTGGCCGTGGCAGGCACCGGCTTCTCGCAGGCCAAGGCGATTTGCGAGGATCTGTTTGCGCGCGGTTTCGAGCACCCGGTGACGCTGTACTGGGGAGGGCGCACACTGGAGGACCTTTACTGGAAAGCGTTACCGGAACAGTGGCAGTCAGCACACACAAACTTCGCTTTCGTACCCCTGGCCGAAGGTGCCATTGAGGGGGCCTGGGAAGGCCACCATGCGGCACTGATCAGCGCCATGCGTTGTGATCGCCACGATTGGCCCCGCGCCTCACTGGTGGCCTGCGGCTCGCCCAATCTGGCTTATGGTGTACTTGATGCGGCCGCAGCCTGCGGGCTGAGCGAAGCGCGATTCTACTCGGACGTCCTGGAATATGCACCGCGGGGCTGACAGCCCCGCCAGCCCACTACACGCAGATTAACGAGCTGGCTGCGGAAGATCAGGCAGCTTGATGGTGTCGCCTATGGCTGAAAGAAACACCTTGCAGGCCGCCTCCGGCTTGCCAAGATGGGCATCCAGGCGGCCCAGCTCGAAGAGCGTCTCCGTATCCCGGCGCTGCTTCAGCGCCGCCTCAAAGTACTCGCGGGCCTTGCCCCATTGGCGGGTGCGCAGACACAGCCGGCCAAGCGTCAGCAACAGGTCCGGATTGCCCGGCCGCTCCTTCAGCCAATTCTCGGCCCACAGCAACTGCTCATCAGGGTTGGAGGCCGGCAACAAGCCATAATCACGTATCAGCCGGTCATTCCAGTGACGACGCAACACCTTGCGCAGAATCCGCTCCGCCATATCGGCTTCACCCAGAAGCACCCACTGCCGAATGGCCGCATCAACGACTTCACCATCCTCTCTCAGATGCTGGGGCAGACTGTCCCACAACTGATTGAGGGGCTCAACTGAACGGCTCGCCCCTTCCTGACGGGCAATCTGATCCCCCGTGGCCTGAATCCGCCCCACCCAGGCACGCACTTCCAGTGCGCGCAGCTCCGCGACCGGCTTCACCCGGGCCTTCTGCAACTCGGGTATCAGGGCAGTCAGGTGCACCCAGTCGCCCAGCTGCGCGTAGACATCCGCCAGCAGCTCCAGTACGAGCGGATGCTTCGGGCGCTTGTCCTTCAATCGTTTCAGCGCAGAGAGGCAGGCTTCATACTGCTGACGGGCATGCAATAGTCTGGCCTGTGTCACGCCCACGGCAATTTCAGCTTCCGGTGTCGATTGCTGCGCCAGATTCAGAAGCTTGTCCGCCTCTTCAAACTGCCCCAGTTCCTGCGCACACTGCGCAGCAGCCAGATAGTTGATCAACGGCGTGTCTGCCTTGTCAGCCGACCGGGACAAGTAACGCAGCGCCCGGTGCCAGTCTCCCTCGGCGTAGGCGATCAGCCCCTTGATCGTCCGGCGGCGTGCCCGGGCCTGTCCCGAGTCTGCCAGCCAGCCGGCCACATCACTGCGCAAGCCGAGAAACTTGCGCAAGCCCACCCAGGCCACGGCCAGCAGGACATAACCGAGAATCAGCAAAGCCCCGCCAATCCAGACGTTGGTTTCCAGCAGCCAGTTCTGCCAGCTGATCCGCACATAGCCGGCATCCTCGATCATCAGTCGTCCCAGCCCCACCCCCAGGGCCAGCGCCACACAGAGAACAATGATCAGGCGAATCATGAACCGCCCTCCTCGCCTTCCATCTGGCGAATAACGCCCTTGAGGAGGCGCAATGAGCGGGTAATATCGGGCAGCTCTGGCGCAATTGTTTCGCGCTGAAGCTCAGCCAGTGTATCGAGCAGGGCGGTCGTCGCGGCGTCCTGCCCCACCAGCCACTGCCTGAGCCAGCGCTCCGCCTTGGCAAGGCTGGCGGCATAGACCGCTTCATCCTGCTGCATCACGGCCAGCTGAGCCTGTTCCAGCATCAGGCGGAGGTTCGCCTTGAGATAGGCGATCTGATCCGGTGACAGCAGGGGCTCCACCGGCTTGTCCAGCCGGCGGATCACCAGGTACTTCTCAACCTGCTGTTGCAGGCGGGCCAGACGGCCAGTCCAGTCGCTTGCACCCTCTGCCTCGGCCTGATCACCCACCGAGGTATGGGTTTCAACCGGGGCAATGAAAACCGTCTGATTCAGACGTTCGACCTGCCCGGCCAGGGCATCCAGCCTCAGGAACAAGCCGGTACGATCCGGCAGCCCGGTTGCACGAAGCGCGGCACGCTCCTCGGCAATGGCCTGCCGGACGGGTACCAGCGCCGGGTCGTCCGCCTCCGCCAGTACCGTATCGGCTGCCTCCAGTACCTTGAGTGCACCCTTCACATCCCGCTCCAGACCCAGGCGCTGATTGGCCAGTCGCAGCAGGTACTCCGCCTCGGCGAGCAGCCAGTCCGTCCGGGAGGTGGCAGACTGCTGAAGCACCTTGGTGGCCAGCTGACTGATCTGTTGCTGGAGACGCGCTTCCGCCGCCTTCTGCCGCTCTTCGGTCAGCCTGAGCGTTTCCTGCAGGCGTGTGCTCGCCTCATCCAGAATCCGTGTACGCTCCTCGGCCAGCGTGCCCTTGAGCACCGCCAGCTCGCTCACGCGCTCGGCGGTTTGCTGCTGCGCCTGCCAGAGCATCCAGCCGCCCGCCGAAAGCACCACCACAAGTATCAGCAGAAGGACGATCGCCGCCCAGAGCGCACCGGTGCGGACAGGCTTGATGGTCAGGGGAGGCATCATGGCCTGCGCCACCCCTGCAGCGGCTGCCACCTGTGTATCAACAGGCTTTTCGGCCGCGGCCTGTCCGGCCTTCTCTTCTGCTTCCGCTGCATCCGGGTTGACCGGTGCGCCGTCCGAACCTTTGGCCTCATCCTCGGGTGTCACGTCGGGCGGCGGCGCAGGTGTGCTCGCGTCTCCGGCTTGATCAGGCGCGGGCACTGACGTTTCGGAGGCATCTGAAGAAGAAGTCGTTTCGGCGTCCTGAGGTTTCTTGTTGTCGGTGGGTTCGTTCGGGGTGCTCACCACAGTATCCCTGTCAGGTTGTCGGTTCTGTATCTTGAATCTGACTGACGACTGACATTGTGTCAAGCGCAGCCAGGACCTTTACCTCCGCACCGGGAGCGGATACCGATTCCGCCACGCGCCGGGAAGGCACCCAGATGCGCATCCCATCCCAGTCAAATCCGGCCTGACGCGCCAATTCCGACAGCCGTTGCCAGGCCCGCGCCGAAAGCGCCAGCACATCCGTCAAACCGGGTGCAAACGCATGCGACAGCGTGGTCTCATCATAGTCGGGCTGAACCAGGCCATACAGTGGCAGATAGTCGACCTGCGCCCCGCGAGCCCGCAGGGTCTCTGCCAGCAATTCGCGTCCCGCCTCGCCCCGCGCAATCAATACCTTTTCACCTGCCACGTTCTGAAGTTCAGCAAGCGCCAGCAGCCCTTCGCTGGTGGGCGGGCTGCCGGTTTTCACGCGTACACCGAGCGCGTCCTCCAGTGCGCCGGCGGTGCCCGCCCCCGGCGCATACCAGTGAAGTCCCAGCGGAACCTGCGGCCACCAGGTATCAATGGCCTCGGCCAATGCACGGGCTGCCGGCTTGCTGACCGCGATCACGTGGGTGTACTGATCCAGATCGAGCAGCCGCTGGCGATTCTCGCCTTCCAGCGGACGCGCGCGAGGACGCATCAGGGGCATCTCGCGCGTTTCAATGCCGGCCTCGTCAAAAGCGGTCGCCAGCGGTGCGTTATCCTCCGGGCTGCGTGTCAGCAGTACACAGCGCTCAGACGACGTCGGTCCCATAAACTTCGCGCAATATGGCATCGGCCCCCTGTTCCAGCAGGGACTCGGCGACCGCAATACCCAAGGCTTCCGGGTCGCTGACCGGTCCGCGCGCTTCCGCAGTAATCAAGCGCGAACCATCCAGTGCACCCACCAGACCGCGCAGCCAGAGCTGCCCGTCCGCTTCAACGGCATAGCCTGCAATCGGCACCTGACAGCCGCCCTGCAGGCGCCGGTTCATGGCCCGCTCGGCGGCCACACAACAAAAGCTCTCTTCATGAATCAACGGCTCGATCAAGGCATTCACGGCCGCATCATCAACACGGGACTCGATCCCGAGAGCGCCCTGCCCCACGGCTGGCAGCGACACTTCCGGCACCAGCTCCTCTCGAATGCGGTCACTGAATCCCAGTCGCTTCAGTCCGGACGCGGCCAGGATGATGGCGTCATAGTCCCCGGCATCCAGCTTGGCCAGCCGTGTATTCACGTTGCCACGCAGCGACTCGATCTTCAGGCCGGGGCGTGCCGCCGCCAGCTGACACTGACGCCGCAGGCTGGAGGTGCCGATCACGGCGCCGTCAGGCACATCATCCAGCGAGGCATAGCGATTGGAGACAAAGGCATCCGTCGGGACTTCCCGCTCCAGAATGGCCGTCAGCCCCAGCCCCTCGGGAAACTCCATGGGCACATCCTTCATGGAGTGCACGGCAATATCCGCACGCCCTTCGAGCATGGCCGTCTCCAGCTCCTTGACGAACAGCCCCTTGCCGCCGACCTTGGCCAGGGGCACATCCAGAATGCGATCCCCCTTGGTGGTCATGCCCATCAGCTCGACCGTCAGGCCCGGGTGCAGTGCTTCCAGCCGTGCCTTGACGTGTTCGGCCTGCCACATGGCCAGTGCGCTTTTTCGGGTGGCGATAACGAGTGTGTCTTTTTTCATGGTTCTCCCCGGAACAGGCTTTGCGCCAAGGATACCGGCTTGACGGGAAAATGTCTTGATGTGGGGCAGGTTCTGTCAGCCGCCTTCGGTTCCCCGCAGCACCTGTCTGACCTGCGCATACAGCCGCCGACTGACGCGCAGCCGTTCCGGATGCCCGCGCAGGGTCACATAATGGCCGTCGGCATCGCGCTGAAGGGCGAGCACGTGATGCCGGTTGACGAGCGTGTTGCGATGAATCCGCAACAAGGGCTCGCCGATGGCGGCTTCGATATCCTTCAGGGACTGATCCGTGAGGCAGGTACCGGCCTCGTGGACCACATTCACATATTTCTGATCCGCCATCAGGTAATAGATGCCGGCAACATCCAGCCGCACCGTGCCTGCCACATCATTGCAGACCAGCACCTTGCCGGGTGGTGACTCGGCTTCAGCCAGGGCGGCCAGCTGCGCCTGAGTCAGACGCCGCGCCTTGTTCAGCGCGGCCTCGAGATCCGACTGACGCACGGGTTTGACCAGATAGTCGACCGCCGAGACCCGAAACGCCTGCAGCGCCAGATCATCATAGGCGGTGCAGAAAATCACGGCGGGCGGACGCGGCTGAGCGGCCAGCTCGCGCGCGACGGTCAGGCCGTCCATCCCCGGCATGCGGATATCCAGCAACACGGTATCCGGATGAAGCTTGCGTACCGCCTCGAGTGCCTGGGTACCGTCTGCGGCCTCACCGGCCACTTCATGTCCCAGCCGATCCAGCAAGTCGGCCATTCGCGCCCGTGCCAGAGGCTCATCGTCCACCACCAACACCCGCATCAGTCGTCCTCCGGGTTGACCGGCACCCGCAGCGTGACGGTAAACCATTCATCCTGCTGGCTTTGCTTGAGCACCGCCTTTGCCCCGAAGCAGGCCTGCAAGCGCTGTTCGATATTGCCCCAGGCGATGCGGTTGCCGCGCGTTTCATGCCCCGCATCCGGTGAACACGGGTTGGATATCACCACGTACAGAAAGCCACGACGCATTTCCACCTCCACCTTCACCGTGCCGCCTTCCGGCCGGGGTTGGATGCCATGGTAAATGGCATTCTCCAGCAAGGGCTGAAGGCTGAGGGCGGGCAGCCTGGCCTGCGCAGGCAACGGTGGGACGTGCCAGGTCAGCTGCAGCCGATCTCCGAGTCGCAAGGCCTCCATGTTCAGATAGCTGCGCCCCAGACGCAGCTCCTCGGAGGCCGGGACCAGCGTGCGCGATTCCTGCAGGGCTGCCCGGAACAACTCTGACAGATCCAGCAGCGCCTCCTCGGCACGTGCCGGGTCACGCCCGATCAGCGAGACGATGGAGTTGAGACTGTTGAACAGAAAGTGCGGGCGAATGCGTGCCTGCAACGCATCAAGGCGGGCATTAAGGGCCGCCTGCTGCTGAATCCTCGCCTCGGCGCCCAGGTAGAGATAGCGCAGGAACAGACCAAAGAGGATCAGGCCGATCAGCAGAACATGCACCAGAAAGGCCACATCCGGTCCCGAATACTGCCCCCGCGTTCCCAACTGCAGGACGGCATCGGCGAGAAGCGCATAGACAGCGGTAATGGTCTCCAGCACCCCCAGTGCAATCATGCCCTGCTGGGCCAGCGAGCGCTTTTCCAGCCAGCCGCGCAGCACCCGCCCCAGCAACCACAGGCCGGTCATGGCCGCCCAAACCATGAACAGGGCCGCCCCGGACAGGTAGTTCCAGTCGAACGCTCCCGGTCCGCTGTGCACCAGCGTGAACAGGATCGCCATGAGCACGGCTGCCAGGATCGCGAGGATGAGCGCCTGCGTCCCGCGCATCTGTGGCAACAGTTGACCTGTCGTGACTGCCATTCCCTGATATAATCCCGCCATCTGAATCCGCCTAGTATGAGACAAAACCCATCATGACAAAAGAGAAGGACAGCCACAGCCTCTGGGGGGGTCGCTTCAGCGAGTCCACTGACGCCTTTGTTCAGGCCTTTACCGCTTCCGTACAGTTTGACCAGCGCATGTACCGGCAGGACATCCAGGGCTCCATCGCCCATGCCACCATGCTTGGCGAGGTCGGCGTACTCACACAGGACGAGGTGAAGCAGATCGTCAGCGGACTGGAAAGCATCCGCGACGACATCGAGGCCGGTCGTTTCGAGTGGTCCGTCGAGCTTGAGGACGTGCACATGAATATCGAGGCGGCCCTGACGCAGCGCATCGGTCCCGTGGGCAAGAAGCTGCACACCGGTCGCTCGCGCAATGACCAGGTGGCCACGGACATTCGCCTCTACCTGCGTGATGCCATCGACCACATCGCTGGTGAGCTGCGTCGCCTGATGGAAGCCCTCATCAACAAGGCCGAAGCCGAGGCGGACACCATCATGCCCGGTTTCACGCACCTGCAGACAGCCCAGCCGGTCACCTTCGGGCACCACCTGCTGGCCTGGAACGAAATGCTGCGCCGGGACTATGGCCGCCTGATGGACTGCCGCAAGCGGGTCAACGTCATGCCTCTGGGGGCCGCCGCGCTGGCCGGCACCACCTTCCCGATTGACCGTACCATCACGGCCCGGCTGCTCGGCTTTGATGCGCCGGCGGAAAACTCGCTGGATGCGGTGAGTGACCGGGACTTCGCCATCGAGTTCTGCGCCTTCGCCAGCCTGCTGCTGACACATTTGTCCCGCTTCTCCGAGGAACTGGTGCTCTGGACCTCGGCCCAGTTCAACTTCATTCACCTGCCGGATCGTTTCTGCACCGGCTCCTCCATCATGCCGCAGAAGAAGAACCCGGATGTACCCGAGCTGGTCCGCGGCAAGACCGGTCGGGTGAACGGCCACCTGATCAGCCTGCTGACACTGATGAAGAGCCAGCCGCTGGCCTACAACAAGGACAATCAGGAAGACAAGGAACCCCTGTTCGACGCGGTGGACACGGTGGAAGGCTGCCTGCGTGCCTTTGCCGACATGATGCCCGCCGTGGAACCGAACAAGGCCGCCATGCGCGAGGCGGCCCTGCGCGGCTACTCCACCGCCACCGATCTGGCGGACTACCTTGTCCGCAAGGGCATGCCCTTCCGTGACGCGCACGAAGTGGTGGGCAAGTCCGTAGCCTATGCACTGGAGCAGGGCAAGGATCTAAGCGAGTTGAAACTCGAGGAACTGCAGCAGTTCTCAGACACCATTGGCGAAGATGTGTTTGATGTGCTGACGCTGGAAGGCTCGGTCAACGCACGCAATCATTTCGGCGGCACGGCCCCCGCACAGGTGCGTGAAGCCGCTCAACGGGCCCGCCAATGGCTGATCAGCCTCGACTGAGAAAGCCCGACACCCGCACCGCGCTGGCTGAGCTGCTCAGCCAGATGCGGGCGACCTTTCCCCTGGATGCGCCGGACAGCCGCCTATGCAATCTGGACTGCAATGGCTGCTCCAAAAAGCTGCTGGAATTTCTTGAAATGCAGATCGAAGACTGGGAGCGCCGCCTGGGCGAAGGTGAGACCCCCACTTTCGGAGATCTGGAGAAGCTTGGTCGCATGGCCCGGAAAATTCACCGGGCACTGGTCAGGAATGGGGTGCTGTCACCCGACCGAAATCCGGAGGCACGCTCTTGAGATAAGTCAGAATCTCCGTTCGAATTTAGCATGGATGTGCACCGCCGCCATTCAGATTCTCATGGCTTCCGGCACCTTGCTGATTTTCGCCACACGGCTGCAA
Source organism: Gammaproteobacteria bacterium (assembly GCA_003695085.1). Lineage (GTDB taxonomy): Bacteria > Pseudomonadota > Gammaproteobacteria > Pseudomonadales > Oleiphilaceae > Thermohahella. The sequence continues at coordinate 8,666 of RFIV01000040.1, read as the reverse complement.
CCGAGCCATTGGCAGGCAATCTGCGTGTACTCCCTGCGCCCCTTCAACTGCATTTCGCCCCGGTCAATGGCCGCTTGCATGTTCTCCCATCCCATCCAGACCCGGGTCAGTTTCCGTGCCTCCACTTCGATCACCACGTCGACGTCAAATCCGTGGTCAATGTGGCACAAATCCACAACATCATCCTTGAAGACCAGCCAGTGACGGCTCTGATTTTCCGGAACGCCAGACAGGCAGAATTCGACAATAAAGGGGTTGGGCAACGCTGCCATGGGCTTCACATTGCGCCGGATATCCCACATGAGCAGGCCGACATCCAGCGCTTCCAGCGAGGGCCCCACCTTGAGCCACTTTTGTCCCCAACCCGCCATGGACAGCACCACGGATTCGAGTGCCATGCCCGCGGGTGTCAGCTGATAGCAGGACTGGCCGCTGCCCCCTTCCCTCTTTTCAAGCACCCCAACCTCAATCAGCTCCTTGAGCCGGGAGGACAGCAATGAACGGGACATGCGGGGCACGCCCCGGCTGATGTCATTGAAACTGGTGGACCCGAACAGCAGCTCCCGCAGGATCAGCAGCGTCCAGCGGGTACACAAGAACTCTGCCGACATGGCCAGGGGACAGTACTGACCATAGAGCGAACCCTCGGCTCGTGACGACTTGCTGGCAGTCATGACCTGGCTCCTTCAAGGGCGATGACAGAGTGGTACCGAACTGACAGACACCATGACACAACCTGTCCCGCAAGAACAGTACATTTTTTGTACTATCAGGCGTCATTCCAGCCGGGGTATTCTGGCATGGCTCATCAAATACAGAGGAGGAGCAACCATGAACGCATCACTTTTCACCCGGTTGGGCGGAGAAGCTGGCATCACGGCCATCGCAAATGACATCGTCGACCTTCATGTGGACAATCCGGTCATTGCAACACGCTTCGAACACACCAATACGGATGCGCTGAAACACGCAGCAGCCACCTTTTTCATTACCGGCACAGGCGGGCCGGAATGCTACACGGGCAAGGACATGCTGAGTGCACACAAGAACATGAACATTTCCCCCGAGGAATTCATGGCGGTGCTGGATGATGCCCTCCAGGCACTTGATCGCAACCAGGTCGGGCAACGGGAAAAGGAGGAAGTACTGTTCATCCTGTATGGGATGAAAGAACACATCGTCCGCACGTGAGAAGTAACGAGCGGATGCACCCCGAAACCGGGCAGTCCGGGGTGCCGGGAGCAGGTTTTGCAGAGGCCGTGGCTACTCGATGTTCTGCACCTGCTCGCGCATCTGCTCGATCAGCACCTTCAGCTCCACCGCATACTGAGTGGTTTCCGTCACCAGCGACTTGGAAGACAGGGTATTGGCCTCGCGATTCAGTTCCTGCATGAGAAAATCCAGTCGCCGCCCGACACTTTCATTGCGCTGGAGCACATCCTGTACCTCAGCAATGTGGGCATCCAGACGATCAAGTTCCTCGGCCACATCGGCCTTCTGGGCCAGAATCACCAGCTCCTGCTCGATGCGTGCCGGATCGGCTTCTACCTGCAATTCTTCAAAGCGCTCCCGCAGCGCCTGATTCTGCCGCTCAATGATCTGCGGGAAGATCTCGCGCACCCGAGCCACGATCTCCGTCATCTTTTCCAGCCGCCCGGTAATCATGGGCGCAATGCGCTCGCCTTCCTTGGTCCGCGTGGCCACCAGATCGGCCAGCGCCGCATCGAAGGCTTCCATCACCTGTGCCTTGACCTCATCAGCATCCTGCTCTTCCGTTTTCAGTGCGCCCGGCCAGGCCAGTATATCCAGTGCGCTGATGTGCGCCGGGTTGTCCAGAATACGATGCACCTGATGAATGGCACGATTCAGGTTTTCCACCACATCCATGTTGACCTCAAGACTCTGCGCCGACGCATCCGGCTGCCAGCGCAGCATGCACTCGACCTTGCCGCGCTTGAGCGCACCGCGCAGGCGTTCACGCAGCACCGGCTCCAGATCCCGCATCCCTTCCGGCAACCGCAATACCGGTTCCAGATAGCGATGATTGACGCTCCGCATTTCCCAGGTGGCTGTGCCCAGTTCACTGCTGACTTCTGCACGGGCCCAGGCGGTCATGCTCTTGATCATGTGCGCTCCCTTGTAAAGTGGCAATCCGATGTCGGACAAACGCCTTCGATTATAGTGCGGCAGGCTGCAATTGAAATGGTAGAATGGTCGATTCATCCCAGGTTATTCAAATGAAAGAGGCTCAACTGCATGAGACCGAGTGGACGTGCTCCCGACCAACTGCGCGACGTGCGCATCACCCGCAACTACACCAAACACGCCGAAGGCGCCGTGCTGATCGAGTTTGGCGACACCCGGGTGCTCTGCACTGCATCGGTGGACAACACCGTGCCCCCGTTCCTGCGTGGCTCGGGCAAGGGTTGGGTCACCGCAGAATATGGCATGCTGCCCCGGGCAACCGGCAGCCGCAACCAGCGTGAAGCCGCACGTGGCAAGCAACAGGGCCGTACCGTCGAAATCCAGCGCCTGATCGGTCGTGCACTGCGCGCGGCGGTGGATCTGGAGGCGCTCGACGGCTTCAGCATCACCCTCGACTGCGATGTGATTCAGGCCGACGGCGGCACACGAACCGCCTCCATCACCGGCGCGTGGGTAGCGCTGGCCGACGCCATCGACCACCTGATGAATACCGGCGAGTTGAAGAAAAACCCCATTAGCCACCAGGTGGCCGCGATCTCTGTGGGCATCTGGGAGGGCGAGCCGGTGCTGGATCTGGACTATGCCGAAGACTCCACCGCCGACACGGACATGAACGTGATCATGACCGACAACGGCTGCTTTGTGGAAGTCCAGGGTACAGCAGAAGCCGAGCCGTTCCCGGAAGAACACCTTGTTGCCATGCTGGGCCTGGCCAAGAAGGGCACCGCCGAGCTGTTTGAACTGCAGCGTCAGGCACGCCAGTCCTGAAACCGGCCCCTGTCACTTTCCTCCGGACCAAGACAAAACGCCCCGGGATCACCGGGGCGTTTCTTCACGTTTACCGAAGGAGGAAGACAGCCTTCAGTATTCGATATCGTATTCCACGATCAGCGGTGCATGATCGGAGAACCGGGTCTCCGTATCAATCCACGCACGCTTGATGGCACCCTGCAGGCCCGGCGTCGCCAGCTGATAATCCGTTCGCCAGCCAGCCTGCTTGCGCCACCCTTCTGCCCACTCGGGCCACCAGGTGTACTGATCCTTCTGCCTGTTGACCGCCCGAAAGCAGTCAATGTAGCCCATCTCGTCAATCACCTCGTCAAACCAGGCACGTTCGTGAGGATAAAACCCCGAGATTTCCATCCGGTGCAGCCGCGGGCTGGCATCGGTGACCAGATGAGCGGTCTGGAAGGCCCCGGTGAAGATGAACTGACGGCGCTTGCGCAGGGTCTTTTGCAGATGCGCCTTGAACGCATCCATGAACTCGTCCTTCTCTTCCTGCTTTTCATCATCGCCCAGCGCACAGGGCACCTGAACGGACGCCACACTGACCTTGTCAAAGTCTGCCTGCAGAAACGCGCCGTTGCGATCTGCCGGCGCATAGGCAAATCCCATCATGATGGCCTTGGGAATCCGGCGAGTGTATATGCCGACACCGCCATCCTCGACGTTTTCCGCGTCCAGGAAGTAGGCTTCATAGCCGTCGGGGCGAAAAGGGGGTTCATCCAGTTCGTACAGGCGCATGCGATGATCCTGTACGCAGACCACATCCAGATCACTGGACTGCATCCATTCGAAAAAGCCGGCCTCGGCTGCGCGCTTGAGACCGTTGACACTGATGGTCGCGACCTTCATTGATGTCCCCTGACAACGTTTGCGTGTATGATACCCAAATCAAAAATCGACTGAAAGCAAATAGAATTCCAAACTCGCCATGATGCTTGATTTTCAACGCGACTTCATCGCATTTGCCATCCGCAGCCAGGTCCTTCGATTCGGCGAATTCACCCTCAAGTCCGGACGCAAGAGCCCGTATTTTTTCAACGCCGGCCTGTTCAACCATGCACAGGCACTGGCTCAGCTGGGCCGCTTTTATGCCGCCGCCCTGATGCACCACAAACTGCCCCATGACATGCTTTTCGGCCCGGCCTACAAGGGCATTCCCCTGGTCTCGGCCCTGGCGGTGCAGCTGGCCGAGCAGCATCAGGTGGATGTCCCGTTCGCCTTCAACCGCAAGGAAGCCAAGACGCATGGCGAGGGCGGCTTCATCGTCGGTGCCCCCCTGCAAGGGCGCGTCCTGATTGTGGATGACGTGATTACCGCTGGCACGGCCATCCGGGAAGTCATGGACATCATTCGCGCCGAAGGGGCCGCGCCCGGAGGTGTCCTGATCGCATTGGACCGGCAGGAACGGGGCCAGGGCGAGCTGTCCGCCATTCAGGAAATCGAAGCCGATCATGGAATCCCGGTGCGTGCGATCGTCACGCTCGAACAAGTGCTTGAATATCTTAAAACAGATGAAAATCTGAACAGATACGTAGATGCCGTGGCCGCCTACCGCGAGCAATACGGCGTATAGGGCGTCGTTCAGCCCCGATACAGCAGCGCCAGGCCCACCAGGATCGTCAGGACTTCGAACGCCCGCTTCACCAGCCGGTTCCCCTTGACGATCGACAGGTGGGCGCCGGCGTACCCGCCTGCCAATGCGCCTGCAATCAGGGCGGGCAGCCAGATCCATTTCACCGGCGCCTGCATGGCCACCGCCAGCGCGCCGGCACCATTCCAGACAATCCCCACAATCACCAGTGTGTGCGCCACGGCAAGGCTGTAGTCGAGCCCGAACCAGAGCACCAGCCACAGCGTCACGAACAGACCAGTCCCCGAGGTCAGGGAGCCGTTGAGCACACCGATACAGAACAAGCCCAACGCACCCAGAACACGATGCATCAGGGTATCCGGCCGAGCTTTCACTTGCTGCCCCAGCTCTGGCGAGACCATCGAATACACTCCCAGCCCCAGCGTCAGCACGCCCAACGCCCGCCGCAGCCACTCTTCCGGCACCGCCAGCACCAGATTGGCCCCGAGCAACACACCGGGCACGCCACCGGCCAGCATCCATAGTACCAGCGCCCCTTTCAGCCGCCCTTCTTTCACATGCCTGAGGCTGGCTCCGACGCCCAGCGCCACACTGGCGATCTTGTGGGTGGCCAGTGCCGTTGCAAAACCCAGCCCGAGAAACAGCAGCACCGGCAACTGGAGCAGCCCCGCCCCGCCGCCTGCCAGGGCCGACAGGCCATTGGCCAGCAGTGCAATGAGGAAGAGCAGCAGGGATTCCGACAATTGATCCATTCGGTCTACTTTTGGTTTGTGCGGGGTCGCGCTATTCTATAAGAACCTGCGGTAAAGGAATATGTGCTGATGCCCCGCTTTAGACACCTGTATCTGAGCAGCTTGCTGACTTTGACGCTCGCCGCCCCGGTGGCCTGGTCGGCAGGCAATGACGTGACGTTCTTCCGCTATCATGACGCCAATGGTGTACTGGTCATGGGCAGCACGATTCCGGCAGACATCGCCAAGAAAAACGGGTATGAGGTTGTGGACAGCATGGGCCGCGTCATCAGGAAGGTTCCGCCGGCCCCCACGGAAGAGGAAATCCAGGCACGCAAGCTGCAAAAACTCCAGGAGCAGCGTGAGCGTGAGCGGGCAGCGCTTCAGGCCCAGGAAGACGAAAAACTGCTGCGACTCTATGCCGTCCCCGAGGATGCCATTCAGGCGCGCGAGCGTCGCTTCCAGGAAATCGACACCCAGATTTCATTCAAGGAGGGCGCGCGGCACAACCTGTCGATACGCCGCACCAATCTGGAAAAGAAAGCGGCTGATCTCGAGAAATCGGGCCGCGAGGTGCCCAAGGATATCCTTGACCAGCTGGCATCGCTGAGCAATCAGATCCAGCGACTGGATCAGGAGATTGCGGCGCTGAAGCAGGACAAGCAAGACGTCGAGCAGGATTTTGCGCGTAAAATCGAACGGCTGAGGGTGCTCGTGGAAGAGCGCCGCCGGGCACGCCTCAAGAGAAAGCTTGAAGGCTCATCCTGAGCCAGAGGCCATCCGTGTCATCGCCCCGCACGAGGCGGGGCACTCAGGTGCCGGGGCACCGTATCAGGCTGTTGCCGCTTCTTCTTTGGCTTCAGCTTCAGTTTCCGCCTTCTTGGCAGCCGGCTTGGCGGCTTTCTTGGCGGGCGCTTTGGCTTCTTCCTTGACCTCTTCCTCAGGCTCGACCTTGGCAATCAGTTCTGCCGCGTAATCATTCACCTTCTTGTTCCATGTGCGGATGGATGAATACAGGGTGTCCAGCGCCTGATCGTGCATTTCGCGCAGAGACTTCACAGAAAAGCCCTTGGCTTCTTCTTCCAGCTTCTCGGCCAGCTCGAAAGGCTTGGCTGCCAGCGTACGATGCTGCTCTTCAACGCTCTTCAGCGCCTTTTCAAATGTTTCCTGAACCTGTTCCTGAATTGACTTGAGTTTGCCCATGTCCGTTCTCCTTCCGGTATATAAGTATATTGGGGATGACTCAAACAGGTCGCCCGTACACCTTGGCATCCCCCCTTTGAGTTCACAGTCACGATACGCCTGCGAATTAGAATATTCATACTAAGCTTGGGTGTATGGGACGAATTTTTGCAGCCCTTCATGACAGCGCCATGACGCAGGAGGCCCCATGTTCGAGATTGCACAGCTGAGCGAGAAGATCAGCAAGGCCGACTACAAGGCACAACTTCCCGAGCTGCGCTATCAGCTGCTGCAGGCGCAGAACCGGCTGCGACAGGCACGGGTGCCCATGCTCATCATCATCGAGGGGCTCGACAATGCCTCCCGGGGCGAAATGGTCAACCTGCTCAACGAGTGGCTGGATGCGCGTGGCCTGAACGTCATCGCCTTTGGCGAAAAGACGGACGAGGAGCTGCAGCGTCCACGCTTCTGGCGCTACTGGCGAGAACTGCCTCCGGCAGGGACCATCGGCATCATGGCCGGTTCCTGGTACACCGGCAACCTGATCGGACGCGTCATGGGCGAGGTCGATCGCCATGCCTTTGATCACCATCTGCGGCGCATCAGCAACCTCGAACGGATGCTGGCACTGGACGGCACCCTCATTCTGAAGATCTGGCTGCACACGTCGGAGAAAGCACAGGCGAAGCGCTTCAAGGCTCTGAGCAAGGAGCATCTGCGCTGGGGCGTTTCCAGACTCGACAAGAAACTGCACAAGCGCTACGACAAGGCGCTGCTGGCGGCCGAGCGGGCCATCCGGCTCACCGACACGGCGCTGGCACCCTGGCATATCATCAACAATGATGCGCCGAGAGCACGCAACCTGCGCATTGCGCGGCTGATTCTCTCGGCCATCGAAAGCCGCACCGAGATGCAGGACAACACGCCCTCGCTGCCCGTCGTGGAGATCCCGCCAACCCGTCAGCGCTCGGTCCTGGAAACCGTGGATCTGAGCCAGTCGCTGGAGCGGGATGAATACAAGCGCCGGCTGTCAGCCCTTCAGGCCCGCCTGACCGACCTGAGCTGGGAGGCCTATCACCGCAAGATCAGCACGGTCTGCGTCTTTGAAGGCTGGGATGCGGCCGGCAAGGGTGGTGCCATCCGGCGTTTGCTGCATGCCATCGACGCGCGTATCAGCCGCGTAATCCAGATTGCAGCCCCAACAGACGAAGAGAAAGCCCACCACTACCTGTGGCGCTTCTGGCGGCATCTGCCGCGCGCAGGCCGCACCATCATTTACGACCGGAGCTGGTATGGCCGGGTACTGGTGGAGCGGGTGGAAGGCTTTGCCCGACCGGACGAATGGCGGCGTGCCTATTTCGAGATCAATGATTTCGAAGAGCAGCTGGTGGAAGACGGCATCGTGCTGGCCAAGTTCTGGCTGCACATTGATCCCGACGAGCAGCTTCGCCGCTTCAAGGCCCGGGAAGAAACGCCCTACAAGCGCTACAAGATCACGGACGAAGACTGGCGCAACCGCGAGAAGTGGCCCGAGTACGAGCTGGCGGTGAATGAAATGGTGGAGCGCACCAGCACCGAATTCGCGCCCTGGCACCTGATCCCGGCCAATGACAAGCCCTTTGCCAGGGTGAAGGTCGTGGAAACCGTGGTGAAGGCGCTGGAGAAGGCGTTGTCGTAGCCTGCACGCATTGCCGGCTGCCTGCGTGTCCTTCGCGGGCAGCAGCGCGATCTCAGCGGCCTCTGCGTATTTCGCATACAACCGATACCCGGTATAATTGAGCGTTTGAGTAAACTATTGAAGGTATCACCATGACCGGGCCGGAACTGCTGTCCCCCGCGGGCACCCTGAAACACATGCGCTACGCCTTTGCCTACGGTGCCGATGCCGTCTATGCCGGGCAACCCCGCTACAGCCTGCGGGTGCGCGAGAACGAGTTCGACGCCAAAACCCTGGCCGCCGGCATTGAAGAAGCCCATAACCAGGGCAAGCAGTTTTATGTGGCAGCCAACATCGCGCCCCACAACAGCAAGGTGAAGACCTTCCTCAAGGATATCGAACCGGTGATCGACATGGGGCCGGATGCGCTCATCATGTCCGACCCTGGCCTGATCATGCTGGTGCGGGATGGCTGGCCCGACCAGACCATCCATCTTTCAGTGCAGGCCAATGT
>RFIV01000307.1 GCA_003695085.1 Gammaproteobacteria bacterium | reverse complement strand
TCTTGTCGGTCAGACAGGTCATGCTGCCCATGGCAATCAGATCAATCCGTCCGGCAAACAGCATGCGATAGTTCAGCGCCTGATCCGACACCGGAAACAGCCCGTGAGTGTCGCCTTCCCTGAACCCCTTGCTGAGCAAGTACTGGTGACGTACGTCCTGATTGGTCACACCGATGCGGTATTGCATCGCATCCGTCAGTGTTTCCACCCTGATATCGTCGCGCTCCCTGAGCGCATACAAACCATACTCGATGGGGACAATGGGCCCCACCCAGTGGAACAGCGGCTCACGTTGTTCTGTGCGTGAAATTGAAAAAATCAGGATATCCGGCTGGGTGGTCGCCATCTTGTATGCCCGCGCCCAAGGCATCATGTACATGCGCCAGGGCACGCCGGCCCGGCTGAGGGTTTCCCGCACGATGTCCACCGCAACACCACGCAGCTCACCCTTTTCTTCATATTGCAGGGGTATCGAAGGCTCGGTGACCACCCGAAGTGTTTCTTCGTGCTGCGCGGCAAACGCTGCCGTGCTCCAGAGGCTGATCAATATCCACCACACATACTTCATAGTGCCTCCCGGACGCCACAGACCCATCTCAGGCAAGCATAGCAAAAGAAGGCCGAAAGTGGTGAAGGCTGCCAAGCTGGCGTATGCTCATACAAAACAACGGGAGGTTTTCACCATGCCCCTCACCCATCGCAGGATCTTTCAGGTTGATGCCTTTGGGCGCGGCCCGTTTACCGGCAACCCCGCTGCCATCATTCCGCTGGACGACTGGCTGCCGGATCACCTTCTCCAGGCCATTGCCGGCGAAAACAACCTGTCTGAAACAGCGTTTTACGTACCTCGACAGCAGGGCTTTGATCTGCGCTGGTTCACTCCCACCCGCGAGGTGGATCTCTGCGGCCACGCTACACTGGCCACAGCCTGGGTGATCTTCGAGCTCTTTGACTTCAAGGGCCGTGAAATCGTTTTTCACACACGCAGTGGCCAGCTTGAGGTTCGGCGCGAAGACACGACACGCCTGTCCATGCTCTTCCCCGCTCGCCGCCCGCAGGAAATCGAGTTGACACCGGACATCGAACGCATGGTGGACCAACCTGTCACCCTGGCCCTGCGCAGCCGGGACCTGATGCTGGTGCTGGACAGCGAGGAGGCCGTTCGCCATGCCCGGCCGAACCTGGACATGATGGCGCGGGACACGTCACTGGGCGTCATCATCACCGCGGCGGGGGAGCACTGTGATTTCGTCTCGCGTTTCTTTGCACCCAATGCCGGCATTGATGAAGACCCGGTGACAGGGTCGGCGCACTGCACCCTGACGCCCTTCTGGGCGGAACGGCTGGGCAAGGTGGAGCTTCGCGCGCAGCAGCTTTCACGGCGCGGTGGCTGGCTGGAGTGTCACGCGCTGGGTGACCACGTTCGCATGGTAGGAGAGGCTCACCTGTATCTGGATGGACGGATTCACGTACCCTTTGAAACCTGAGTCCTGAAAAGCCTGGTCCGGCGCACCCGACGTCACAACGTGTCTCAGTGCGCGAGCCAGGCCCAGAGCGTCACCAGCCAGGCGAGCATAAGGCCGGCGGAAATGAGCTGCCAGCCTCGCACCGGATCGCGTGTCATTAGTGGTTGAGGGGCGTCGGGCACCAGTTTGCGGTTGGGGGTCTGCATGTCCCGCAGCCATTCCGAGAGAGACGCGTAACGTGTGCGCTTGTCGGGCGCGACGGCGCGGGCCAGCGCTGCATCCACCCATGCGGGCACCAGGGGATTGTGCTGCCAGGCAGGTACATAGCGCATTCGTGCCCGCGCCGAGGGTGAGCCCGCGTCTTCCCACCCCTTTCCATAGGGATGTTCGCCCGTCAGCATCTCGTAGGCCATGACACCCAGCGAGAACAGCTCCGACTGTAGAGAGGGCGGCTCGCCCTGTTGATACTCCGGCGCACTGTAACGGGTAGTGCCCAGCGGAATCTCGGCGCCCCCTTCCGTCTCGCAATCACGGACAGCGCCCACCCATACACTGCCGAAATCCAGCAGCCTGACCTGCCCGTCCATGTCGATCAGCACGTTGGCGGGCTTGAGGTCTCCGTGATACATGTCCCGACGGTGAAACACCCTGACAGCCTGCACCAGCTGTCTCATCAGATTCACCACCTGCTTCACATCCGGATGATGGTGGTGAAGCATCCATTGCTCCAGCGTAACGCCCTCCACCCACTCGGTCAGATAGTAGAGCCAGGGGCTGTCCGGCCGGGACAGCACCCGCACGACATGAGGACTCTGAGCCCGCCGCCCGGCCCAGCTTTCGAGCAGGAAACGCTCGATGTAGGCGGCATCATCCACATAGTTGGGCGACGGTGTTTTCATGACACAACGACGTCCATCCGGCCCTCGCACTCGATAGACCTGACAGCGCTCGCTGGCATAAATTTCCGTTTCCACCTCGAAACCATCCAGCCTGTCACCCGCTTTCAGGAGGGGGGGAAAGCGCACCCGGTTCACCTCTGATCGCTCTGGAGGAGCCGCCTCCCCGGGGTGGACCACCCGCAGGATCTGAAGGCTGATGTTGTCATCCGATCCCGCTTCCAGTGCTCGCTGGATCAGGAACTGGCACAAGGCCTCCAGCTGTTCGGGTGACTCAGCTCCAGCCGCCTGGGCCAGCACATCTTCCAGCATCCCGGTGCCGACGAAGCGATACAGCCCATCGGTTGCCAGCAGGATGACATCACCGGCCCGCAAGGTATGCCGGCGGTAGTCCACCTCCAGCGACGCCTCCAGCCCCAGGGCGCGGGTCAGGTAGGCCTTGTCTTTTCCCACGGCCAGCTCATGGTCTTCGGTCAGACGTTGCAACACGCCGTCGCGCCAGCGCCAGACCCGGCTGTCGCCCACATGAAAAACGTGGAGCCTCGCCTGCCTGAGAATGACGCCACTGAAGGTACAGACATAGCCGCGTGCTTCACCCAATGTGCGCAGCGACTGCCCATACAACCAACGATTGAGTGCCGCCACCACCCGCGCAAGCGATTTCTGGACGCGCCAGGTATCGGGGGTCGAGTAGTAGTCCTGAACGAAGGTGCGCACCGCGACTTCTGCGGCTTCGCCTCCACGCTCACTGGCACTGACGCCATCGGCAATCACCGCCACAACGCCCTTGCGCCGGATCACCCCGACGTCAGGGATCACCAGCGCAACGCTGTCGTCATTTTGCGGTTTGCGACCGGCCAGCGAACGCTGACCGGCCAGTACGCTCAGATCGGGCATGGGTCAGGCCACTTCGATCAGTTCCACCGTGCCATCCTCGCGCACTTCCGCCATGTGGCCTTCAGGCTCTTCCACGAACTGCACCAGTAGCAGGCAGATGGCCGCCGCACCGGCAATGACCATGAAGAAGGTGGAGGCATCCACAAAGGAGAGTACCGTCAGGAACGTCACCGCGCCGACGTTGCCGTACGCGCCCACCATCCCCGCAATCTGCCCTGTCAGTCGACGCTTCACCCGCGGTACCAT
>RFIV01000306.1 GCA_003695085.1 Gammaproteobacteria bacterium | reverse complement strand
GCCTGCTTTTGTCCCATGGCCAGCTCAAGCCATCCGTACCATTCGCTTGTCGTATCGGCCTCCTCAGCGAGTGCCTGCTCCAGGCTTGCGGCGGGCACGGCATTGAGCTGTTGCCAGATACGTTGGGCCAGTGGGGCGAGAGAGTCCAGGTCTTCCAGCCCGGCCAGACGGCTCAGTATCCGGGCGGCAGCCAGATGCTGGTCGGTCAGGGTATACACCTCCGCCAGTTTTCTGAGCAGGGCCGACTGCTCGCCCAGCGAGCCTTGATTCAGGGGCAGTTGCGAGAGATGATCGGCCCAGAACAGGGCGTCTTCGGGCTGACCTCGCTGGAGTTCGATTTGCAGGCCAAGCTGCGCCAGTCTGGATTGCTCCGCAGTGGTCATGAACGACAACATGGGTGTGAGCTGCTGTATGACGAATCGGGCCTGTTCTGTTTCTCCGGTTTCCGCATAGCGCTCGGCTGCATCCAGCATCATGCGTTCACGCATGGGCGAAGGGGCCGCCATGGCCTGTTGCAGCAGTTGTGCGGGTGAAAGCTGTGTGGCGTCAGCTGCCCGGGCTTCCGTCGCGGGTTTGGGAGGGGTGGATCCACAACCGCTCAGCCACAAGGTGAACAGGCACAAGGTTCCGGCTACAATTTCCTTTTTCATCACAATCGCCTCTGAGTCGTGGCGCTATTGTAGCAGACCGGGCCGCCTGGCCTGAATGGGGGATCTATGCCGGAAGGCGTTTTGAGTATTGTTGCTACGCCCATTGGGAATCTGGAGGATATCACCGCGCGTGCCGTCCGGACACTGAAGGAAGCCGACCGTATTCTGGCGGAGGATACCCGCCATACGCGCAAATTGCTGGCTCATCTTGGCGTGGAGGCGGCAGTGCTGATCTCGTTGCACGAGCACAATGAGCGGGCGCGGATCGAGCAGGTTCTGGGCTGGCTGGCAGCGGGTGAGCAGTTGGTGCTTGTGTCGGATGCCGGCACTCCGCTGATATCGGATCCGGGGTATCCCCTGGTGCGGGCCGTTCGGGAGGCGGGTTACAGTGTGACACCTGTGCCGGGGCCATGTGCGTTGATTGCGGCGCTCAGCGCATCGGGATTGCCAACGGACCGTTTTGCGTTCGAGGGGTTCTTGCCCGCCAAATCGGGGGCTCGACGTCAGCACCTGTCGAGGTTGCGCCAGGAGGAGCGGACGCTGGTTTTCTATGAATCTACACACCGTATTCACGCCATGGTGGAGGACTTGGTGTCCGTCATGGGGGCGGATCGGGAAGCGGTCATTGCGCGTGAGCTGACCAAGACCTGGGAAACAGTGCTGGCAGGCTCGCTGGGCGAGTTTGATCAGATTCTGAAGGCGGATTTGAACCAGGGGCGGGGCGAATTGGTGGTCATGGTTCGGGGTGCAACGCAGGAAGCCGGGCAGGCCGATCTGAATGCGGATCAGGTGCTGGCAGTGCTGGATGAGGTGCTGCCACCGAAGACGGCTGCCGTTGTGGCAGCCAGAATATTAGGGGGGCACAAGCGGGATTGGTACGGTCGGCTGATGGCAAAACGTGATCAGCAGACTTGAGTTGTATACTGAAAATAGGTACAGTGGTTTTTGAAAGCCTGCCGGGCAGTCGCTGCTGTCGCAAGACAGGGGAGGAAAGTCCGGGCTCCGCAGGGCAGGGTGCCAGGTAACACCTGGGCGGCGCAAGCCGACGGAAAGTGCAACAGAAAGGAAACCGCCTGCAATGCAGGTAAGGGTGAAAAGGTGCGGTAAGAGCGCACCGCGCGGCTGGTAACAGTCCGTGGCGATGGTAAACCCCACCCGGAGCAAGACCAAATAGGAATCCTTTGGTGTGGCCCGCACTGGATTCGGGTAGGTTGCTTGAGGCGTCCGGCGACGGGCGTCCCAGATAAATGACTGCAGGAAACAGAACCCGGCTTACGGGCAGGCTTTCACCCTTTCTTCTGCCGCACGATGCGTCGTGCGGTTCTCAATCTCCACACTCTTAATAGCCAAAAAATCTTAAGCTTAACAACGGTTTTAAGTTGGCGCTGTAGAGCGCTGATTTGGAAGCCCTTTTTGTGTTTCTGTTGTGCGGGAAGATCAGTAAGGCACCCTAACTTATTGTCTTTTAAGAAGAAAATATTGAACTGTGCCGCCCTTTATATATTGCAAAGCGGTCACCTTGTTTCTATAGTGTGTGTGAAGTGGAGAAAAGTGGTTTTTTGTGTAGTTTGGTGGTGAATTCGGGCGGCAGGAGCTCAGGGTGTTCAGAGGTATTACAAAGGTCAACATGGATGCGAAGGGGCGGTTTGCACTGCCCACGCGCTACCGTGACCGAATTGCCGAGACCTGCGAAAACCGCCTCGTCATCACCGTGGATACCGAAGATCGCTGTCTGCTGATCTACCCCTTGTCCGAGTGGGTGTTGATAGAACAAGACCTGGAAAAGCTTCCGCGGAATCATCCGGCAGTCAAACGCATACTGAGACTGGTGCGCGGGTTCGCGTCGGATGTCGAGATGGATGCTCAGGGTCGGGTGCTCGTTTCCCAGGAGTTGCGCGAGTATGCGGGCCTGGGCAAGAAGCTCGTACTCATGGGGCAGGGGAAAAAATTTGAACTGTGGGATGAAGCGGCCTGGAAGGCTAAGGAAGCGGCGTATCTTGAAGGCGAGGATGCCGAGCTTCCGGAAGATCTGCTTAACAGTTTGCCTTTGTAGGGTGTACCGAGCATGCATGAGAGCGTTCTGCTGAAAGAGGCGGTCGACCTGCTGCAACCTGAACGTGGCGGAGTTTTTTTTGATGGCACGTTCGGTCGCGGGGGGCATAGTCGCGCCATTCTTCAGCGGCTTCCTGCAGATGGGCGCCTGGTGGCGACAGACAAGGATCCTCAGGCCGTAGCGGAAGCACGCCAGCTGGAGGTGGAAGACGCGCGTTTTTCACTTCACCACGGTAGTTTTGCCGAGGCAGACATCATTCTTCGTAATGCGGGGGTCGCCAAGCTGTCCGGCGCTTTGCTGGATCTTGGCGTTTCCTCTCCTCAGCTTGATCAGGCCGAGCGAGGATTCAGCTTCAACAAGGATGGGGCGCTGGACATGCGCATGGACACCACGCGGGGCATGTCGGCGGCGGAGTGGATCGCCGTGGCAGGTGAAGAGGAAATGACGCGGGTTTTCAGGGATTACGGTGAAGAACGCTATGCCCGGCGTATTGCGCGTGCAATTTGTGCCGCACGTGAGGAAGCCCCGATTGAGCGTACCCTTCAGCTGGCTTCCATTGTGGCGGAAGCGCACCCACGTTGGGAAAAGCACAAGCATCCTGCCACACGTGTATTTCAGGCAATCAGGATTCACGTCAACAATGAGCTGGGTGATCTCGAGCGGGCACTGGGTATTTTGTTTGATTGTCTCGCAGTGGGTGGGCGCCTGGTGGTAATCAGCTTTCATTCGCTGGAAGATCGTATTGCCAAGCGTTTCATGAAGG
>RFIV01000305.1 GCA_003695085.1 Gammaproteobacteria bacterium | reverse complement strand
CTCTGGCATCAAGTTCGTCAGGATCATCAAGACCCATCTATACTGACTATTGGCCGCACAGAAACCCCCGGGGAATGCTCATGACCGATATCACCTGCCCACAGTTCACCGAGCTGGAGTCCGAGCTCATCGATGAGTTCGTGGCCTGCTTTCAGGAGAACGTGGAAGAGATCGAAAATGCCCTGGATCAGCTGGATGAAACCCCCGGCGATGAGGCGCTGATCAACGAGCTGTTTCGCGCCATGCATTCGCTCAAGGGCAATTGCCGGATGGTCTTTCTGGAGCCGCTGGTGGATGTCATCCACCTGATGGAAGAACTCGTGTCCGACATGCGCGAGGGCCAGCGTGCCTATCAACCCGCCTACGGCCTCTTTTTCCTGGCCCTGATCAACGAGGTGGAAACCCTGATCGGCGATCTGGTGCGAGAAGGCGCCTGCTCTGCCGACCATGTTGAACTGCTGCGTCATTCGGTCGAAACACTCGCACAGGCCGGACCGGAGGCCCTGGAGGCTGAAGTGGATCGCGTGCGGGCCCTGCTGGCGGGTGAAACACCCGGCCAGGATGAGCCCCCCCTGGCCAGCCGACTGCCGCGCCTGTTCAGACTCGGTGAATGTGATGATCTCGCGCTGATGCAGGCAATGGCCCGCCAGCTGGATGGGCTCAGCGTCTATCGCAATGACCGGACCGCACGGGAACTGCGGCTCTGTCAGGCCATCAACCGCCATCTCGGGCACCCGGTGGATGACGGTGCGCTGGAAGCGGCCGTCCTGATGCACGATGTGGGCATGGCACTGGTGCCCCACAGCATCTTCAACAAGACCTCCGAGCTCTCCCGCGACGAGCGCAAGCAGGTCGAGCACCATGTGGCCATCGGCGCGCAGTTGCTGCACAAGCTGGGCTGGGAAGACGCCGCTCGGATTGTTCTTCACCATCACGAGCACTTTGACGGCAGCGGCTATCCGGCCGGGCTCAGCGGCGAGGATATTCCGCTGGGCGCCCGCATTCTGTCCGTGGTGGACACCTTCCTGTCCGTGACGCAGGCACGCGCCGACCGCTCCTACAAGAAGTCGTTGTTCTCGGCCATCACCGAAATCAATGCCGGCGCAGGCCGGCAGTATGATCCGGACATCGTGGAAGCGCTCAACATGGCCGTGCGCGAGCTGTATGTCAGCGGCGCTTCAGGTGCCGGATAAGCGTTTCCTTGGCCTGATTGATTTCTGACGCCAGATAGTCCGATCCGCCGTGATCCGGATGCATCTTCGTCATCAGGCGGCGATGGGCGGCAATCACATCCGCCTCGGTGGCGCCTTCGTCAAGGCCCAGCACCTGATAGGCCTTGCGCACAGCATTCTCACCCACATCCCGGCCAGCCCCGCCCTGATTGCCCCGACCCCGGCGGCTCGTGCGCAGGTACCACATGATGGCAATGGCGAGAGCAATGATGACAAGCAACTGAAAGCGCACGCGGATCTCCTTGGGCTTGAGGCACTGAAACCGCTACAATAGCGGCTCGACGGACAGGAGCACAGTGTAGGGGGTAAGGTGATCGTCTATCAAGGCCATGAAGGCGCCTATTCACATCTGGCATGCAAGCACGTGTTTCCGGACCGGGAGGCACAGCCGCGCGGCTCCTTTCTTGAAGCCATGCAGGCCGTGGAACGTGGTGAGGCCGAACTGGCCATGATTCCGCTGGAAAACTCCACCGCCGGACGTGTGGAGGAAATCTATCGTCTCATCCCAAAGATGGCCCTGCACATCATCGGCGAGCACTTCGAGCCGGTCAACCACTGTCTGATGGCCAAACCCGGCACCTCCCGGGATCAGATCCGGCGTGTCTACTCTCATCCCCAGGCACTGGCCCAGTGCGCTCAGCATATCCGCGAGGCCGGCTATCAACCCGAAGCCACGCTGGACACTGCCGGTGCCGCACTGCAGGTCAGCCGCAGCAGTGATCCGGGTGATGCAGCCATTGCCTCCCGACTGGCCGCCGAACTCTACGGTCTGGAGATACTGGATGATCACTTTCAGGACGAAGACGGCAACACTACACGCTTTATCATCCTGTCCTCACGGCCCGATTACCCGGCCTATGAACCGGGCAAGGACTACATCACCTCGATTCTGTTTCGCGCCCGCAACCTGCCCGCAGCCCTCTACAAAACCCTCGGCGGCTTTGCCACCAACGGCATCAACCTGGTCAAGCTGGAAAGTTACATGCCCGGGGGGTCGCTCAATGCCTCCCAGTTTCATGTGGATATCGAGGGCCACATCGCTTCGGCACCCATGAAACGTGCACTCGAGGAGCTGAACTTCTTTGCCGAAGATGTGCGCATTCTCGGCACCTACCTTGCCCACCCCTTCCGTGCGAGCCAGAACTTCCATGACTGACCTGAACGCCATTCGCGATTTTGCACTCGAACTTGCCCGGGAAGCCGGTGAGACTATTGTCCGCGCACGCGCACAGGGCGTGCGTACCGAGTACAAGGCACATCTCGAGCTGGTCACTGACGCCGATGTCGCAGTGGACAACCTGATTCATGGCCGTATCCGCGAGGCCTGGCCCGAACATGCCATTCTCTCCGAGGAAGCAGCCCCGGAACAGCAGGTGGACGTGATGCGGCAGGGCCCGCTGTGGGTCGTCGATCCCATCGACGGGACAGTGAATTTCGCTCACAATCAGCCTCAGGTCGCAGTCTCCATTGCCTTCATGCTGGATGGTGAGGCCCAGGTGGGCGTGGTGCATGCGCCCTTCCAGAACGAGACGTTCGTCGCCGTGAAGGGCCAGGGTGCCACCCTTAACGGACAGCCAATTCAGGTATCCGGTGAAACGGATTTTCGTCAGGCGCTGATTGCCACGGGCTTTCCCTACGACAAGGCCCCGGTGCCGGGACTGATCAAGCGTCTGGCGCGTGTGCTCGGAGAGTGCCGGGATGTCAGGCGTATCGGCTCTGCCGCGCTGGACATCTGCTGGGTAGCCATGGGCCGCCTGGATGCCTACTACGAATCGGTGAGTCCCTGGGACTTTGCGGCCGCACGACTGATTGCTTCGGAAGCCGGCGCACGCTGCGGACACGTGTATGGTGTGGAAGGGGGCGTGCCCGAGGCCTTGTATGGCAGAGACATCATTATCAGCAGCCCGGCCCTGTATGACCACTTGCGGGCACTGGTGGAAGAGGCCGACCTGACGGCGCTGCATATCGACTGACGCACGTCAGGAGCGCGTTCCAAAGGCTTACTCGGCCTGACCCGGCGCATTCCCGGAGGGTGCCGGCTGCTCATACTCACCGTCCTGCAACGCCTGCAGGTAACGGGCAACCGTACCGTCCGCCCTGAGTGCACGGAACTCGCGGTCAAAAACCTCGAGCAGCTGGCGTCCTCGTGCGCGATTCTTCGGAAAGATCAGGTGAAGCGACTGCGTATGCAGCGGGCGCGGATCATGCGTGAGCTCATGCATGCGATTTGGATAGAGCTTGCGGGCCAGGCTGTACCCCACCATCTTGTCCTGCGGGAAAAGCTTGATACGCCCCATGAACAGCAAGCGCATGTTGGTTTCGTCACTGGCGATGCGGCGCACACGCAATGTCCCGTCCTTTTCGCGTGCTTCAAACGCTTCACCATAGTAATACCCGAGGGTTGCACCAATCGGCACGCCCTTCAGATCATCCAGCGTCTGCCAGTCCGGTGCTTGCCCTTTCAGGTGAAAGAATACCTGCTCGCCCTCCACCAGTGCCTCCGAGCAATAGAACAGTTTTTGCCGCTCGGGCGAGCAATAATAGGGCATCGTCGCATCCCAGCCGCCACTGCGCACCAGCTCGTAGCCCCGGCTCCAGGGGAAATAGCCAAACTCGACCTCATAGCCTGCCCGCCCGAACGCCAGGGTGATCAGCTCGGCGAGGGCGCCGTCATGCCGCAGGGACTTGCCCACATAGGGCAGCCAGTCCCCCGTGGCAATACGCACATGGTTCGGCTTTGAAGGCTCACCGCCTGCTGCCAGCATCGGCACCAGGCAGAGTAGCAATAAACAGAATCGCCTCACGGCGAGGCACTCCCTGAGTCTGTGACAAGGTCTAAGGGTATAAGCTAGTTCACCGGAGCACTTTGTGCCACCCTGTCGGCCATAAATGCGTGCAGGATCTCGCGTTGCTCATCCCAGTAGCGCATCGCATCGTAGTCATAGCCATGACGGACCAGCGCATGAATCTGGCCCTCAACGAAGGTGACGATGAAGTTGGCAAAGGCGGCTGCGGTCGTGGTCAGACGCTCCCCGGCCCTGAGTTCCGCTTCCCGGACCCAGGTACGCAGCTCAGTTTCCAGCCGTGCAAACAGCTGGCTCACCCGCTGGCGCAGGCGGGCGTTTTCCCCGACAAGCGCATCACCCATCAGCACACGGCACATGCCCGGGTTGCGCTGCGCGAAGGTCAGCCAGAGCACGATCACCGCATCGGTCTGCGCCATCAATCCGGCTTCTGCCTCGCGAATCGCCTTCATCCGCGTGACGAGCGTCTCCTCGATGAACTCGATGAGACCTTCGAACATCTTGCCCTTGCTGGGAAAATGACGATATAACGCCGCTTCCGACACGCCCACTTCCTGGGCCAGGCGCGCGGTGGTGATCTTCCCTCCCACCTCGTTTTCCAACATGCGCGCGAGCGCCTGCAGTATCTGCGCCTTTCTGTTGTTACGGTCTTTTTTCATCCAGTGTTGGTCCTTCTACACGCTCTCATCCAGAGGGAGTGGTCCGGCTGAAAAACATCCCGAGCGTGTCAGGCACTTTCCAGCAACCCACATAATAGACCAAATGGCCTACAAAGGGTCATTGTAGAAGGAAATAACGCAGCGCGGTAGGTGGGAACTACGTATTTTTGCAATGTTTGGCGTTAGCACGCGACACAGATCAATTTTCTAACGCCAAACATTCTGATTGTTGTCAGAAAAACGTACCATCAATGGGGCTTGAGGCACTGGCGTACAGTTTTCTCGGCATCCGTCCGGCCAGCCAGGCTTCACGCCCGCTCTCCACTGCCAGCTTCATGGCCCGCGCCATTCTGACCGGGTCCTGCGCCAGAGCAATGGCCGTGTTCATCAAGACGCCATCGCAGCCCAACTCCATGGCCACGGTGGCATCGGAGGCCGTACCCACACCCGCGTCAACCAGCACCGGCACCCTGGCCTCATCCAGAATCATGCGAATGTTATAAGGGTTGCGAATGCCCAGCCCGGAGCCGATGGGCGCACCCAATGGCATCACGGCCACACACCCGATCTCTTCAAGCTTTTTCGCTACAATGGGATCATCATTGGTATAGACCATCACCTTGAAGCCATCGGACACCAGCGTTTCCGCGGCTTTCAGGGTTTCCGTGACATCCGGATAGAGGGTTTTCTGGTCCCCCAGCACCTCGAGCTTGACCAGATCATGCCCGTCAAGCAGTTCACGGGCCAGCCGGCAGGTGCGGACAGCATCCTCGGCGGTGTAGCAGCCGGCCGTGTTGGGCAACAGGGTGTAACGGTCCGGCGCTATTACATCGAGCAGGTTGGGTTCATCGGGGTTCTGGCCAATATTGGTGCGTCGCACGGCGACGGTCACGATTTCGGCACCACTGGCCTCGATGGCCTGACGGGTTTCTTCCAGATCCTTGTACTTGCCGGTTCCCACCAGCAAACGACTGGTATAGGTGCGGCCGTTGATGACCAGTGGGGTATCCTGTCTTGCTTCTGTCATGGGGGCTCCTTGAAGTCGTTGTTATCGGTCGTGCTCAGCCACCGCCTATGGCATGCACGATTTCCAGTCGGTCACCGCTTTTCACCGGGGTGTCTGCCCAGGCACTGCGAGGCACGATTTCCAGATTGTGCTCAACGGCAATGCGGCGATCACTCAGTCCGAGGGCGTCAATCACCCCGGCCAGCGTCAGGGGGGCATCAAAGGTACGTGACTCGCCATTAATGATCAGTTCCATGCAGGTTTCTCCTGTGCGGGCACACTCACCCGTTCGCCTGTTTCCAGGCACCAGGCCGTCAGCGAGCCGCCCCAGACACACCCGGTATCGGTGGCCACGAAGCGGGGCAGTCCGGTGTGGCCTTCCAGTGCGGCCCAGTGCCCGAAGACCAGCGTCCAGGTATCCGGGCGCGGATACTCGAACCAGGGGCGAAACCCCGGCGGTGCCTGTTCTACCGTTTCCTTGGCTGTAAAGTCCATACGACCTTCGGCGTCCAGAAAGCGCATGCGCGTCAGGTAGTTGGTGGTGACAATCTGGTATTCCTGCTCGCTTGCTGCCTCGTAGTCATGGCAGAGCAGGTCCCCGTACATGGCCTTGAGGAACGCCGCCGCATGGCTCCCGCGCAGGGTGGCCTCGAGGGCCGATGCACGCATGCGAGCCGTTTCCACGGTCCACATGAAGGGCAGCCCGGCATGCGCGAGCACGACCTGTCGCTCATCGAAGGTGTGCAGCATGGGCCGCTCGCGCAACCAGTCGATAATCCGGTCACGCTCCGGGGCAGCCAGGATATCGCCGAAGGTATCCTTGCGCTTGAGCTTGCGGGCACCCAGCGCGACGGCAAGAAAATGCAGGTCGTGATTGCCCAGCACCGCATTGACGCTTTCCCCCAGAGACAGCACCCGTCGCATCACGCCCAGCGAATCCGGACCGCGATTGATCAGGTCTCCGGCCAGCCAGAGGTCATCCCGCCCGGGCTCGAATCCGATCTCGCTCAACAGTGCCGCAAAACTCGCGTCACAACCCTGAATGTCACCGACGATCCAGGTGGTCACGGATCACGCCTCCTTTTCTGCAATGAAGTTGGTGACCTGGACAAATTCTTCAACACTCAGGGTCTCCGGACGTCGTGACGGATCAACCGGCAGTACTTCCCAGTCTTCAGCCGAGAGCAGGGTCTTCAGCCCGTTGCGCAGGGTTTTGCGCCGCTGGGAGAACGCCTGCCGCACGACCTGTGCCAGCAGTTTTTCATCCTTGCAGAGGAAGGGCAGCTGTTCGTGGGGCACGAGCCGGACGATGGCCGACCAGACCTTGGGCGCCGGCCGGAAGGCGCCCGGCCCCACATCGAACACATGTGTGATGGCACACCGGTATTGGGCCATGACACTGAGTCGCCCGTAGTCGGAGGTACCCGGCCTGGCCACCAGCCGCTCCACCACCTCGCGCTGGAGCATGAAGTGCATGTCGTGAATACGATCAGCCGCTTCAAGGATATGAAAGATCAGGGGGGTGGAAATGTTGTAGGGCAGGTTCCCTACCACACGCAGCGTGTCTGCCTCCGGCAGCAACGTCCGGAAATCGGTCTTGAGCGCATCGGCCTCCAGCACGTCAAAGGCCGGCTCACTGAAGAACTGTACCTTCAGCCCCGGCACGAGGTCCCGGTCGAGTTCGATGGCCTGCAGCTTTTTCGGCTTGCCTGCCAGCAGGGCCTCCGTCAACGCTCCCTGCCCCGGGCCAATCTCCACCAGCCAGTCGTCCGGCTTCACCCGAATGCTGCGGGCAATCCTGTCAATCACCCGCTGATCATGCAGGAAGTTCTGTCCGAACCGTTTGCGGGCACGGTGCCCGCCCGGATCAATGGCCATGATGAATGATCCCCTGTCTGCGTTCTGCCATGTCAATGGCCGTTTCGATGGCAACCTTGAGGCTGCCCCAGTCAGCATGTCCGCTGCCGGCCAGATCCAGCGCCGTGCCGTGATCCACCGATGTACGGATGATGGGCAGCCCCAGGGTGATATTCGTGGCCCGGCCAAAACCTTCATACTTGAGTACCGGCAACCCCTGATCATGATACATGCACAGCACCGCATCCGCCGGATGCAGGTACTTGGGCGTGAACAGCGTGTCCGCCGGCAGTGGCCCGGCAATGGACCAGCCTTTTTCTCGCCATGTTTTCAGCACGGGCTCGATGACAGTGATTTCCTCGCGCCCGAGATGCCCCCCTTCTCCCGCATGCGGGTTGAGCCCGGCCACCACGATATGCGGCCGTATACAGCCAAACTTTTCGACCAGATCATGGGTCAGCACCCTGAGCACCTGATTGAGACGCTCACGGGTGATCAGCTGGGGGACCTTCATCAGCGGCACGTGGGTCGTCGCCAGGGCCACGCGCATGGTCTCGGTCGCCAGCATCATCACCACCCGCTCCACGCCGGTCAGCTGCTGGAGAAATTCGGTGTGCCCGGTGAA
The DNA here is from genome assembly GCA_003695085.1 of Gammaproteobacteria bacterium. Lineage (GTDB taxonomy): Bacteria > Pseudomonadota > Gammaproteobacteria > Pseudomonadales > Oleiphilaceae > Thermohahella. Next base: position 4,358 of record RFIV01000305.1, on the reverse strand, counting down.
GGCAACGCCCGCCTGGTTGATAATGCCCTTGTGCACCGGAGCCGTGACCATGGCGGAAAACGTGCCTTTCTGACACCCGGCAACGGCCTTTCGCAGCGTATCCAGCACGTACTGGGCGTTGGCGACATTCAGTTTTCCCGGCGTGGCCGGTTCAGCCAGTGGCACATGCATGACCGCCAGCTGGCCGGGACGCTGTGCCTTCGGTGCTTTTCCCGGGTCGAAGGGATACAGATCCAACGGCAGCTTCAATGCCTTGGCGCGGGCCTTGAGCAGCCCGGTATCGCCGACCGCCACCAACTCGGCGTCCCAGTGCATCTGGGCCGCTTCCACCACTATATCGGGGCCTATTCCCGCTGGCTCGCCCGGGGTGATGGCAATTCTCATTCACCGGACTCCTTACCGGCGGGCGCGTTCGGCCCGACATACTCGACGTAGGCTTCTCCGCGAATCTCTCTCAGCCAATCCTGAAGGGCCTCGTCGTACTTGCGCTGCTGCAGGACCGCGCGGGCTTCGTTGCTCTGCACCTGATCCCCCAGATCCACGGTGCGGATATCGGTAACCTCCAGGATGTGCCAGCCAAATCGTGTCTTGAACGGCTCGCTCATCTGCCCCTTCGGGGTGCGGTACATCACCTCTTCAAATGGCTTCACCATTTGCCCGGGCGATACCCAGCCGAGGTCGCCTCCCGCGCTGGCCGCCACCTTGTCATCCGAAAATGTGCGAGCCAGTTCCTCGAAGTCTGCACCGGCCCTGAGTTGCTCATACAGTTCACGTGCACGCTCCCGCGCCTGGGCATCACTGCGGATGGCATTGGGTGCGATCAGGATGTGCCGTACACGGCGCTGCTCAACCCACTTTTCCGCGCCGCTCTTCACATCAATCAGCTTTACCAGGTGGAAGCCGCCGCGGGTTTCCAGGGGGGCCGAGACCTGCCCCTTTTTGAGGGTTGGCACCACATCGGCAAAGAGGGTGGGCAACTCACTGGCCTTGCGCCACCCCAGATCTCCACCGTTCAGGGCTGTGGAGGCTGCGGACTCGCGGGCTGCGACGGCGGCAAAATCCGCTCCGTTATTGAGCTGATCCGACAGCGCCTGAGCCTTCTGCCTGAGCGCCTCGATCTGTTCCGGTGTCGCGTCCTTGGGAATCTCGATGAGGATATGGCCCAGGTGGTATTGTGGCTGGGCTTTCTCCTGCGCCGCTGCGGATTTCAGGTAGGATTCGACTTCCTGTTCCGTCACCCGCACCCGCCGACGCACTTCGTGCTGCTGGATGCGCACCAGCAGCATTTCCCGGCGAATCTGCTCCCGAGCCTGAGCAAAGGGTACCCCATCGGCTTCCAGCGCTTTCCTGAACTGCTCCAGCGTCATGCCATTCTGGCGTGCAATGCCGGCCACAGCCTCGTCCAGTTCACGGTCGCTGACCCGGATCCCTGCTCGTTCGGCTTTCTGGAGCTGAATGGATTCGAGAATCAGCTGCTCGCGCACACGGTCGCGCAATTCTTCGCGCGACGGCGCACCGGGCTGGCCGGCAAAGCGCTTCATGACCTGATCCAGACGTTCTTCAATCTGCGAGTGCAGGACAACACCGTCGTTGACGATCACTTCCACCCAGTCCAGCCATTGGGTCTGCGCCCGGGCAGTCAGGGTGACACTCAGGCACAGCAGGGCGGCCCAGATTGTTTGCATGCGGTTGAATCGAAACATAGTTACCACTTGGAGTTAAGGGTTTGCGAACGGGTCGCAAAGTGTTTGATCTGCTTGTCGAGCGCCGCACTGAAGCGGTCACCCATGCCACCGAGACCGCGCAACTCGATGCGCAGCAGGACAGCATTGTCCAGTTCACTGTTGACCGTATCGGAGCTGTCCTTCAGGTAACGCTGGTAGACCAGTTGCAGGCGCCAGCAACAATCCGTGTATTCCAGCCCGGCCAGTGTACCAATGGTGCGATGATTGGTCAGCTCAAACAGCCAGCGACCGATCAGGCTGACATCGCGTGTCAAGGGATGCACGAAGGATACATCGGTCTGCTCGAGATCATCCTGCAGATAGCGGTGACTGAGATTCAGGATCCGGGCATAGTCCTCATCATGCCAGGACACACTGGTCGCGCCTTTTTCGGTACGGCCATCATAGGGATCCCACTGGCCTTCCACCTTGATGTCCGTCCGGGTATTGGGCGTCCACACCAGCTCGCCCGCCCAGGACGAGGTGCTCTGGCTCGTGGTACCGCTGCCGGACAGATCCACGTCCTGATCTTCAATGTAAAGAATCTGACCAAGGCTCGCCCGCAGCAGCTCGGTGCCGGTATCCTCGCGGGTAAATCGGGTGGTCAGACCCAGCGTCAGGCGGTTGTTGTCACCCACCCGGTCTCCGCCGGAGAAGCGATCTTCACGAAACAGCTGGCTGTAACTGAAGCTGCTGACGGACGTGTCAAAGTCCGGCAGATCCGACTGCGCGCGATAGGGCGAGTACACATAGAACAGGCGCGGCTCCAATGACTGATTGAGCGCAAGTCCGGCCACCTCCACGGGACGGTCAAAGTACAGCCCCCCGTCCAGTATTACAAAGGGTACCGTGCGACTCTGATGAGCGGCCATGCCATCCGTCTGATCATCCAGCAGGTAGTCCGTGTGGTCCAGCTTGAACCCACTTTCAAAATAGCCCCAGGTCTCCGAATACCGGCGTGTGACACGCGGCTGCCAGCGCAGGCGTTGCCCGACCACGGCACTGGAGCCGCTCAGGCCTTCGTTGTCACGCCAGAAGTTGACGTACTGCCCCGCCAGTTTCACGGTAGTGGCATCATCCAGCGACCAGGTATAGTCGCCATCGACTCTGGGCAAGGTCATGTAGGGGCGACTGCTCAGGCTGATGGAGTCATCCACCGTCTGAAAGCCCTTGAACTCGGTTTTCAGGGTCCAGTTTTCGCCGCTCCCCCGGGCATCGACACTGCGCGCCAGGTAGTCACTGTTGACGATGGCCAGGTTACGATTGAGATCCGACAGATAGTCGTCGTCGCTGACGGCGTTGAGATCCAGGTGACTTGACCAGCCGTCTGCCCAGCGCCAGTCCCCCTCCAGATCCGCCCCCCAGCGGCGCCCCTCACCATCAGCCTGCGTCCCGGCATATTCACTGTCATGACTGATCCAGCCCAATCGCCCGTTGAGCGACGCCGAGCGCCCCAGCCATCGGCTTTCCACTTCGGTGAAGAGCCCGCGCCCGTGGATGTACTGGGGATAGAGGGTGGCGTCATAGTTGGGCGCCAGGTTCAGATAATACGGCGCGGCGAGGTACATGCCGCGACCCGTGTTGGACGTACCGAAGGAGGGGTAGAGCCAGCCGCTGCGACGCTTGTCATCCAGCGGGAAGGCCAGCCAGGGGACATACAGGACCGGGACATCCTTTACTTCCAGACGCACATGCCGGGCACGCCCTTCGCCCGCCTCACGGTCCAGCTCGATCCGGCTGGCGACCAGCTGCCAGTCATTGTCTGGCGGTGCGCAGGTGGTCAGCCGCCCCTGTTCCAGCACCAACAGATTCGCCGTCGGGCTGATGACCGAGTCCGCTGCTCCGCGCATGTGGGTTGCGTGCAACAGATAGGAGGCGCCGGCCATCTCCAGCGTCCCGGATTCCAGACCGTACTCCGCCGTCTCGCCCTTGACGACAACGCCGGCAGAACGGGCCACCAGCCCGTCGGGGGCAAAGCCCTTTCCGGCCGGCCGATCGTAGACCAGCAGAGGCGCCTGCAAAAACCAGTCGTCCTGCCAGGCCTGCACATCCCCGGTCAGCGTCAACCGGGTATCCGGCGATCCCTGGGCAGAATTGGCCCGGACACGGGCTTGACCAGGTTCGAGCCCGGTTGATTCTATCTCTGGCGCACGGTAAACCCCGCCACAGGCCTGTGCCGCATCCGGCTGCCAATCCAGCCAGGCTGCTTCATTCTGCGTCTGTTCGCCACCCCAGGCGGTCAGACTCCAGGCGACGCCGATGGCCACCCAGGCCGGTTGCCGGTACCTGTTCACCCCTGCTCCACGAATTTAAGGTTTGGGGGTGCATGATAGCCGCTTGCAGGGTTGAGGCCAACACGCCTATATTGCCCTTATGAAATGTTCACCGGATACGGCTCTGATTCTGACAGGCGGTGGAGCGCGCGGCGCGTATCAGGCGGGCGTGCTCAAGGCCATTGCGGAACAATTCCCGGGGCTGCATGATCCCTTTCCGATTCTCTGCGGCTCCTCGGCGGGCGCGCTCAATGCCGTGGGGCTGGCCAGCGGCCCGGGTATCTTCCGGCATGGCGTCGAGCGACTGGAACACCTGTGGGAGACCGTGACGGCCGACCGCGTGTACCGCCATGATCTGTGG
>RFIV01000304.1 GCA_003695085.1 Gammaproteobacteria bacterium | reverse complement strand
GTATTGAACCAGGTGTCGCCCTTCCTGAAGCAATCCTTGAGGATGGCCTTCTCGGTGGCGTCCTTCTGGGTGTAACCCTCAAAGGACCAGCGTTTGGTAATCTTGCCGATCAGCAGGCCCGGCTCGCCCTTGTTGACCCGGATCAGGCGCCCCTTTTCATCCCGCACGGGCTCCTTGGTGCCTTCCTTGAACTTTACGAGCGCAAAGGGTGCCGTGGAGAAGCCGACCGTGTTGTCCAGGTTCAGGAAGTTGGAAAAGCCGATGTTGCCCTCGCTGGAGCCATAGAGTTCAGCAACCTGTTCGATACCAAAACGCTCCTTGAAAGCGCGCCAGATGGAGGGTCTCAGGCCGTTGCCAATCATCTTGCGAAGCCGGTGATCACGGTCTTTTGCTGATGGCGGTTGATTGAGCAGGTAACGGCACAGCTCACCCACATAGCCGAAGGTGGTGGCGTTATAACGCCGCACGTCGTCCCAGAAGGCGGAGGCACTGAACTTGCGGCGTACGGCCAGTGCGGAGGCACCTGCCAGTGCCGCCCCCCAGCAGACCAGCAGGGCGGTGCCGTGGTAGAAGGGCAGGGTGACGTACATGACGTCCTCGGGTGTCATGGCCAGCGACATGTAACCAAAGCCGCCGTACGCCTTGAACCATTTTCTGTGACTGGAGGGGGCCGCCTTGGGCAGTCCGGTGGTGCCACTGGTGAACAGGTAGAAGGCCGTGTCTCCGGCGACGGGCGATACCGCCAGCCGGGGATTGGTGTCCGGATATTGACGGATCAGCGTCAGGCCGTCTTCATAGCCATCGGGGCAGGTGCCGGGATTCTCTGCGTCATTGATCCATACCAGGCGCGGATCGCCTTGCAGCGCGTTGCGTGCGGTTTCAAAAGCGTCAACCTGTTCCTGACCCACGATGCACAGCTTGGGCCGGGTCAGATTCAGACTGTGTGCCAGCACCTTGCCTTTCTGGGAGGTGTTGATCATGGCGCAGGCGGCGCCCAGCTTGTGCGCGCCCATGACGATGGCGAACAGCTCGGGCCGGTTTTCCAGATCCACGGCAATGACATCTCCGCGCTGGATGCCTCGTGCCCGGAAGTAATGCGCGAAGCGGTTGGCCCATTCATTGAGTTGAGCGTAGGTGATGCACTGGTCGCCATAGAGGATGGCCGGGCGCTGTCCGTGCGCTTCGGCATTGGCTTCCAGTATGTTGGCCATGGTCTTGCGGGCATCCGGGCCGAGCATGGCGTAGTAGTAATAGCCTTGCAGGATCTTGGGGGTGCGTTTGCCCAGTTCGGGCAGCTTCTGCAGTACATCCTTGAGACGGATGCGTTCGTCCAGTGACGCGTCGGCAGTCATGTGGCGGTCCTGTTGTCGTTGTTATTGTGGTCTTCAGTCTACATACAGATCCGGTAGCAGGGAACCGGCATTCGGGGCAGCCTTGTAGGCTTCCAGGTCCGTGATACCCGCTTCTTTCAGAATGTCTTCATCGATACAGTGTTGTCCGGTGCGTGTGGCGGGATCGGCCTTCAGGATCTCACAGGCCGCGTCGGCCATGATTTCGGGCTTGCGAGCCCGTTTGATCAGCTCGGTGCCTCCGGGCTGATGTTCCACCGCGGCGGTCGCTATCAGCGTGCGTGGCCAGAGTGAGTTGACGGCAATGCCGTATTTCCTGAACTCTGCAGCCATCCCCAGCGTGAGCATCGACATGCCGTACTTGGTGAGTGTATAGGGTGTATAGGCGGCAAACCATTTGGGGGCCAGATTGAGCGGCGGAGACAGGCTGAGGATGTGGGCATGGTCCGACTGCTTGAGCACCGGGAGTGCGCGCTGAGCCAGCGCAAGCACCGCTCGCGTGTTGATCTGGTGCATGAGGTCGAACTTCTTGAGGGGCGTTTTTTCAACGGGAGCCAGGTGGATGGCCCCCGCGTTGTTGATGACAATATCCAATCCCCCAAAGTGCTGGACAGATTTTTCCACCAGCTGATCCAGTTCACCTTCATGGCGCACATCACACCGCACAACCAGGGCTTCACTTCCCAGTTGCCGGATCTCTTCGGCGACTTCGGGCAGCGTGCCGGGCAGCTTGGGATGGGGCTCCAGTGTCTTGCCCGCCAGGACCAGTCGGGCGCCTTCCCGGGCAAAACGAAGCGCCATGGCGCGACCGATACCGCGACTGGCACCCGTGATGAGAATGGTTCGATCCCTGAGCGTTGATGTCATGCCTGTTTGTCCTCGCTTTCGTTGAGTGTCAGTTCTGCCAGTACCTGCCGGATACGTACCTGCTGACCGGGTGTCACATGAAGGGTCGCGACCGTGCCATCGGCCAGTGCCCGGAGCGGGTGCTCCATTTTCATGGCTTCCACCACCGCAATGAGATCGCCAGCTCTGACGGGCTGGCCGGGCTCGACCGCAACATGGACGACCAGGCCATCCATCGGGGCCGTGATTTCCCGCTCTGCGAGGGCTTGAGTACCGGCTGCAGGCTGATGCGTCAGGTCTTCCCAGACGCCGGTGTAGCCCATTGCAGACATCCAGAGCTGCTGATCGGCCAGAGTGTAGTGCACCGATGTCTTGATGCCATTGACTGTCGCGACAAGGGTGCCGGGCTGATGAGCCACGACGCCGAGCGCGAGGTGGCTCGTCCCCAGTCTCGCTTGCCAGCCCGTGTGTGGCTCGGGCACCAGCACAAGTTCTGTCAGCGTGTCCTCGTGGCGCAACTCATAGGGAGTTGAGGTGGGGCTGCTGTTCCAGAAAGCGGGTGACGGCGTGGGGTTGCCCTGCAGGTGCAGGCACAGTGCCGCCAGGGCGTGCAGGCTGGACAGTGTGGCGTCATCCGGCGCCGCCAGGAGCTTTTCGGCCCATGTTTCGGCGAATGCGGTGGTGGGACCGGGTGTTTCGAACTCGGAAATGCCGAGCAAGCGATGCAGGTAGGTCAGGTTGGTTGTGACACCATGAACACGGGTCTCGGCCAGTGCGCGCCGGAGGCGGCGGATAGCTGTCGTCCTGTCGGGGCCACTGGCAATGATCTTGGCAAGCATGGGGTCGTAGTGTGGCGTGACGTGCGCGCCTTCCACCAGACCGTGATCCACGCGGATGCCTGCGCCCGATGGGGGGGCCCAGCGCAGCACCGGGCCGCTTTGCGGCATGAAGTTCTGACCGGGATGCTCGGCATACAGGCGCACTTCAATGGCGTGGCCCAGGATGGGGATGTCCTCTTGTTTCAGTGGGAGCGGTTCACCTTCGGCTACGCGCAATTGCCAGGCCACGAGATCCTGTCCGGTGATGCACTCGGTGACGGGGTGCTCCACCTGCAGGCGGGTGTTCATTTCCAGGAAATAGAAGTTGCGTGCGTCATCGACCAGAAACTCGACCGTGCCGGCACCTACGTAGCCGCAGGCGCGGGCAGCCTGCACAGCGGCTTCGCCCATGGCCTGACGCAGGTCCGGTGTGACAAAGGGTGAGGGCGCCTCTTCAACGACTTTCTGGTGGCGACGCTGAACGGAGCAGTCGCGTTCGTGCAGGTAAAGGGTGTTGCCCTGCTGATCTGCAAAGACCTGAATCTCGATGTGGCGCGGCGCGATGACGGCCTTCTCCAGAATCAGCTCATCCGAGCCGAAGGCATTGAGGGCTTCCGAGCGTGCTCTGTGCAACTGATCCGTGAACTCGCTTTCGCTGTGGACGAGCCGCATGCCGCGGCCCCCGCCCCCGGCTGAAGCCTTGATCATGACCGGAAAGCCGATGTCACGTGCAGCGGCCAGCAGGGCATCGTCGGACTGGTCCTCACCTTCGTAACCGGGCACGCAGGGCACGCCGGCTTCGAGCATGGCGATCTTGGACGCGCGTTTGCTGCCCATGAGCCGGATGGCTTCAGCCGGAGGGCCAATGAAGGTCAGGCCGGCATCGATGCAGGCCTGAGCGAATGCTGCGTTTTCCGAGAGGAAGCCGTAGCCTGGATGGATCGCATCCGCGCCGGTTGCACGGGCCGCCTCGAGAATGGCTGCCTGATTGAGGTAGGAAGCACTGACGGCGGGCGGCCCGATACACACAGACTCGTCGGCGAGCCGAACGTGACGCGCCTGCCGGTCAGCCTCACTGTATACCGCAACGGTGGTGTACCCGAGCTGGCGGGCCGTGTCGATGACCCGGCAGGCAATTTCGCCGCGGTTGGCAATGAGTATCTTATGCATTGTCAGGCTCCTCCGCCCAGCGGGGCTTGCGCTTTTGCATGAAGGCCAGGGTGCCTTCCTGACCTTCTTCACCCTGAATGGCCGCGGAGAAGTCCCGGGCCGCCTCATCCAGCACTTTCTCCAGCGGACGCTCAAGGGTCTCCAGCAGCAGGCGCTTGGTGGTGCGGTTGGCTGCTGGCGCGCAGCGGCGAATCTGTTCCAGGGTGTTTTCGAGCGTCTGTTCCAGTGCTTCCGCAGTCTCTGCGGTCTCATGAACCAGGCCGTAGTGCAGCGCCGTCCGGCCATCGAACCGGGCGCCGGTGAGGGCGAGGGCGCGCGCGCGGGTGAGGCCGATGCGCTGCACCACAAACGGCGCAATCTGTGCCGGCGGAATACCGAGCCCGGTTTCGGGCAGGCCAAACTGGCACTCTGCGTGAGCGAGGGCGATGTCACTGACGCAGGCCAGACCGAACCCACCGCCCAGCACCGCACCTTCCAATACCGCAACCAGCGGGCAGGCAACCCGGTTGGCCCGTGTGATCATGCGGCCGAAGGCACGATTGAGTTCGAAGAAGGGGTCACCGTCGCCCTTCGCCGCCCGCGCCCGGGCATTGGCCATATCACGGATGTCGCCGCCGGCGCAGAAGTGGCCGCCCTTGCCGCGCAGGACGAGTGCCCGGATCGCCGGATTGGCATCGGCGATTTCGAAGAGGGTATTGAGTTCGTTGACCATGTCCAGACTCATGGCGTTGCGCACGTCGGGCCGGTTCAGCCAGATGTGCACCACGCCGGATTGTTCGTCCAGCTGTAGCGTGGTGAAGTTGGGCCAGTCCATGCTCAGCCCTCCTTGCGCTTGCCGGGCAGGATGCCCATGAGCTTGCAGATGATGCCGAGCATGATTTCATCCGCCCCGCCGCCGATGGAGACCAGGCGCACGTCACGATAAGCGCGGGATACCGGGTTGTCCCACATGAAACCGTTGCCGCCCCAGTACTGCAGGCAGGTGTCGGTGACTTCGCGTCCGAGCCGGCCGGCCTTGAGCTTGGCCATGGAGGCCAGTTGAGTGACATCCTTGCCGTCGATGTAGAGTTCACAGGCGCGGTAGGTGAGCGCGCGCAGGGCTTCGATTTCGGTCTGCAGTTCGGCCATGCGGAAATGGATGTACTGATTGTTGATCAGCGGCTGACCGAAGGTTTCCCGCTCGCGGCAGTAGCCGATGGTCTGTTCCACACAGCGATCCAGGGCGCGGATGATGTTGGCAGCGCCCCAGAGACGCTCCTCCTGAAACTGCATCATCTGGATCATGAAGCCCATGCCTTCGGCGCCGATCAGGTTGCGCTTGGGCACGCGGACATCGTCGAAGAACACCTGGGCGGTTTCCGAGCTGCGCATGCCGAGCTTGTTCAGCTTCGGGGCTACCTCGATGCCGGGCAGGTTCATGGGCACGATGATAAGGGATTTGTTCTTGTGAACCGCCCCTTCGGAGGTGTTGGCCAGCAGGCACATGAAGTCGGCCTTGGGGGCGTTGGTGATCCACATCTTGGTGCCGTTGATGATGTAGTCGTCGCCGTCACTGCGGGCCGTGGTTTTCAACCCGGCGACGTCCGAACCGGCACCGGGTTCGCTGACGCCGATACAGCCGACGGCTTCGCCACGAATGGCCGGTGCCAGAAATTCTTCCTTCAGTTCGTCTGAGCCGAAACGCGCCAGTGCGGGCGTGCACATATCGGTCTGCACCCCGATGGACAGGGCGACGCCGCCTGCCGCGCAGCAGCCCAGCTCTTCGGCGGCGACCATGTTGTAGCTGTAATCGAGCCCCATGCCACCGTACTGTTCCGGCTTGTGAATGCCCAGCAGGCCCAGTTCACCCATACGCTTGAAGACATCGTGAATGGGAAACTCACCGGCCTTTTCCCATTCGTCGGCGTGGGGATTGAGTTCGTTCTCCACGAAGTTGCGGACGGTGCGGCGCAGTTCGTTGTGTTCCTGAGTGAAAAGCATGTCTTTGTCCTCGTTATTGTTCTGTCAGAATCGGGCCACGCCGAAGGTAATGGGCCGCAGGCTCCGGGCTTCGGCTTCGTAACAGATGGACAGTACTTCGCTGAGCACGGCGCGGCTGTCACGCGGGTCGATGAGGCCATCATCCCAGAGGCGGGCAGTGCCATAGAGCGCGGTCGAACCCTGTTCCAGTTTCTGGGCCGTGGCCTGCTCAATGGCATCCAGCATCTTCGGGTCGGGCTCCATGCCCATCTTGCGCTGTTTTTCCTCGGTAACGATGCGCAATACCTTGCCCGCCTGTGCGCCGCCCATGACGGCAGTGCGCGAGTTGGGCCAGGCAAAGATGAAGCGCGGGTCGAGTCCGCGGCCGCACATGGCGTAGTTGCCCGCGCCATAGGAGCCGCCTACGACGAGGGTGATACGCGGAACCCGGGCATTGGCCACGGCCTGGATCATCTTCGAACCATGCTTGATGACGCCGTTCTGCTCGGAGTCGGTGCCGACCATGAAACCGGTGGTGTTGTGCAGGAACAGCAAGGCGCTGTGGCTCTGTTCGCAGAGCTGAATGAACTGGCTCGCCTTGGCCGCGCCCTTGGGGGTGATGGGGCCGTTGTTGCCAATGATACCGACCGGCCAGCCGT
>RFIV01000303.1 GCA_003695085.1 Gammaproteobacteria bacterium | reverse complement strand
CTCCCGAGGGGTCAGGCTTCTGACCTGCCCGGCCACCTCACGTGCCCAGTGGCTCAGCTCCCGAACCGGCGCGTCGAAGGCCAGCCCCACCCCCACCGTGCCATCCGGCTCCATCTTTACGCGGACACATCGACCGGTCAGGCGCATGGGGCGCTCGTCGCGGTCGCCGCGACCTTCAAACACGTGCAGGGAGACAGGTGTCTGCCTGTCGGGATCCAGCATGTGCTTCAGCCGGTCACTGTACAAGCCGCTGGCATAGGCGCCGCCTTCGCAGACATTCTCGAGCGTGACCACCACAGGCGGCTGCCCGGCAACAACCAGCGCGGCGTCCTGGCGAATCGAAATACGGGGGAACTGACGTTTTTCTTGACCTGTCTGTGGCATGTGCGCCCAGTCTCCAACTTCCTGTTCGTTAGTCTACCGCCAAAACCATTACCCGACAAAACGCCCCGGAATTGACGCACTGCAGCTGGCGGGATAGCATAGACAAAACATGAATCCGGATTCACATCATGGCATATCGTGAAACTGAACGCACCCGCACCCGAAAACAACTGATTCGCCAAAGCATTCTGGATGCCGCCAGACGCCTGATTGCGGAGAAGGGTTTCCGGGAAACCTCCATCTCCGAAATCGCGGATCGGGCAGGTGTCGCCACCGGCAGCATCTACCGTTATTTTAGCTCAAAGGGAGAGTTGTGCTCCGAAATTTTCCGGCAAGCCAGCCAACAGGAAGTGGATCAGGTCCGCGCGGCATGCTCGGGACCGGGCACACCTGTTGACCAGCTTCACGCAGCCATCGAGTGTTTTGCCCGCCGGGCGCTCAAGGGACGGCGCATGGCCTACGCCCTGATTGCCGAACCCATTGACCCCTTGGTGGACGCAGACCGCCTGGCCTATCGCCAGAAGTATGCAGACGTATTTGAAGACCTGATCCGGCGCGGTCAGCGCAGTGGTCATTTTCTGAACATCGAGCCAGCGGTTGGCGCGGCGGCCGTGGTCGGCGCCCTCGCCGAGGCGCTTGTTGGCCCACTGGCACAACGATTGAACGAATCGGCACCGTCAGACAGGCAGATCAGTGACGCCGACGTCATTGCCTCCATGCGCCATTTCTGCATGCGCGCGCTGGTTTCACCCGACCATATCAGGGAGAGCAACCGATGAATGCCCCCCATCATCCCCACGCCAGACATTCATTGGCCGACACCCACGAAGTGGAGAACATGCCCCCACCCTTGAGCGGCCACAACCTGTATACCACCGATCAGGCGCTCCAGGAGGCGGTGGTGCGCTTTCAGGCGCAGCCCTGGCTAGGTGAAATTCGAGACCTGGGCCAGCGGGCCGGAGAGGTCGGTTACCAGCAACTGGGTGAAGACGCCAACACGGTACAGCCCACGTTCCGCACCCACGATCGTTATGGCCGCCGAACGGATGAAGTCCGCTTTCACCCGGCCTGGCACACCCTGATGCGAGAAGCCCTGACCCGGGGCCTGCATGCGTTGCCCTGGCGCACCCCGCAACCCGGTGCACATGTGGCACGGGCGGCACTGTGCTACCTGCAAACCCAGGTGGAAGCCGGGCATGGCTGCCCGGTCACCATGACCTTTGCCTGCGTCCCGACCCTGCGGCAGCAGCCCGACCTCGCCGACACCTGGCTGCCAAAGATCCTGGCTCTGGATTACGACCCGAGGAATGTGCCGTTCACTGACAAAAAGGCGCTCACCATCGGCATGGCCATGACGGAAAAACAGGGCGGTTCGGATGTGCGCACCAACAGCACGCGCGCTTACCCGACAGGCCAGCCCGGACCGGGGCAGGCCTACGAACTGGTCGGACACAAGTACTTCGTATCCGCCCCGATGAGCGACGCCTTCCTGATGCTTGCCTACACTGACGGCGGGCTGAGCTGTTTTCTGGTTCCCCGCTGGCGCCCCGATGGCAGCAAGAACCCGATCCAGCTGCAACAGCTCAAGCGCAAGATGGGCAATGCGTCCAACGCCTCGGCGGAGACCGAGCTGCGCGGTGCCCTGGGCTGGATGGTAGGCGAGGAAGGCCGGGGCGTGCGCACCATCATTGAAATGGTCGCCCTCACACGCTTCGACTGCATGGTCGGCTCGACAGCCGGCATGCGCCAGGCGGTCGCACAGGCCATCCATCACTGCACCTACCGCAAGGCTTTTGGAGACTACCTGATCAACCAGCCCCTGATGCAGAGCGTGCTCGCCGACCTGGCCCTGGAACAGGAAGCGGCGCTGGCACTGAGCTTCCGCCTGGCGCACAGCCTCGACAGGCAGGACGACGAACAGGAACGCCTGTTCATGCGCCTGGCCACCGCCGTCGGCAAATACTGGATCTGCAAGCGCACACCTCAGCATGCCTACGAGGCCATGGAATGCATCGGCGGGATGGGCGTCATGGAAGATACCCCCATGCCCCGCCTTTTCCGCGAGTCGCCTGTCAACGCCATCTGGGAAGGCAGTGGCAATGTGCAGTGTCTGGATGTGCTGCGCGCCATGCACAAGTCGCCCCGGACGGTGGATGCGGTGATGGCAGAGCTGGCCCCCTGGCGAGGCCACCATGCATTGTATGATCGCGCGCTGGATCGCCTCCCAACCCTGCTCAGGCAGGCCGATGACCTGGCCGGCGCACGCACGCTTACCAGCCAGCTTGCCCTGCTGCTGCAAGCGGCAACACTGTACCAGGCGGGCAACGAGCAGGTCAGTGAAGCCTTCGTGGCCAGCCGGCTGAATCCGGACGTACTCGCTCACCACTATGGCACACTGCCGGGACACTTGCCCCTGCGCGACCTGGTTGACCGGGCCGCTCCCCGAAGTGAGTAAAGGCACCATCAAACCTGCCGGCATGGGTGACTGGCATCCCCTGCCCATGCCGGTATAGACTGAGCGGACAGCCCCGTTCAAAGGAGCAACCGTGGCCAAAAACACACCCGCCCTGCCCCCCCTGTATCTGGCGGTCATCATGTTTGCGCTGGGCTTGTTCGTGGCGACACTCATTCACACCGGTACCGGTGTCCGGAAAGAGAGCGACAAGGCGCAGGCTGATTCCGATGTCCTGTTTGAACTGAATGGTCAGGCCTACCGGGCCGAGGACCTGCCCGAACCTCAGCGGGACAAGTGGCGGGCCTGGCGCGAAAGAGCGCGCGACTGGGAAAAACGCCTGATCGAGAGTGCCGCCCTGCGCTTGTACTTCGAGGAAACAGCCCGGACAGAAGGTGAAGATGCCCGGACCGTCAGCGAGCGCATGCTGGCGGTTCAGGTCTCCGAGGATGAGGTGGAGGCCTTCTACAATAAAAACCGGGATCGCTTCAACGCCCCGTTCGGCGCGCTGCGCGAGTCCATACGCAGGGCACTCACCGAACACAAGCGTCAGCAGGCCCGGGACGCGCTGATCGAACAGCTGAGTCGACAGGGTACGCTGACGCTTCACGCACGTTCGCGCTGAGCGTTTGACGCCACCGCCCAACCACGCCACACTATAGCGATTCTCAAGCCGGTAGTTGTCCATGAGCAGGAAAGTCGCCAAGGCCAGTCTGGAATCCATGTACCGTATCTTTACGGTGCCGGAAGCCCCGGGTTCCACTCTGGGCCGCATCAATCAGGAAATTTCACGCAATCTGGCCGGTTTCCTGCGCGCACATATCGTGGCCGTCGAGAAGGATATCGACGACATGGAAGCCGACTTCTCCGATACCCTCATTCCCGAGGACCCCGTCTTTGTCTCGGAGCAGGCCCAGTTCCTGCTCGACAAGCTGGTCGCCCAGTCCGTGCACACGGCCTCTCCCAGCTTCATCGGGCACATGACCAGCGCGCTGCCCTATTTCATGCTGCCGCTGTCCAAGATCATGATTGCCCTCAATCAGAACCTGGTGAAGACGGAGACCTCCAAGGCGTTCACGCCGCTGGAGCGACAGGTGCTGGGCATGATTCATCGGCTGGTGTATCAGCAGGATGACAGTTTTTACACCCATCACCTGCACGACCCGTCCGTGGCGCTGGGTGCCATGTGCTCCGGCGGCACCATTGCCAACCTGACGGCACTCTGGGTCGCCCGCAATGCCGCCTTTCCGGCGCGGGGGGACTTCCACGGTGTACAGAAATCAGGGCTGGTCCGGGCTCTGCGTGAATATGACTATGATGATGCGGTCATCCTGGTCAGCGAGCGCGGCCACTACTCTCTGCGCAAGTCAGCGGATGTGCTGGGACTGGGCAGCGATGCCGTGATTGCGATTCCTACCGATGATGACAATCGCATCCGTCTGGATGCGCTGCGCGAGACCTGCCTGCGACTGGTCAATGCCCGGACACGCATTCTCGCACTTGTGGGCATTGCCGGGACCACGGAAACCGGCCATGTCGACCCGCTGGAAGCCATGGCCGACATTGCCGCCGAGTTTGGCATTCATTTCCATGTGGATGGCGCCTGGGGCGGCCCCACCCTCTTCTCCGGCACCTACAAGCACCTGCTCAAGGGCATCGAACGTGCAGATTCGGTTACATTTGATGCCCACAAGCAACTCTACGTTCCCATGGGCGTGGGCATGGTGGTTTTCAAGGATCCGACGCATCTGCGCCACATCGAACACCATGCTCAGTACATCATCCGTGCCGGGTCACGGGATCTGGGTTCCAAGACACTGGAAGGCTCGCGCCCGGGCATGGCCATGCTCGTGCAGTCGGCTCTGAAAATCATCGGGCGGTCAGGCTATGAGATTCTGATCGATCAGGGCATCGACAAGGCGCGACTGTTCGCAGAAAAGATCAAGGCACATCCCGACTTCGAGCTGATCACCGAACCGGAACTGAACATTCTGACTTACCGCTGGTGCCCGGCCCCGATACAGGAGGCTCTGGCCCATGCGCCCGAGCCCATCGTCCGCCAGGTGAACGACCGGCTGTCAAAGATCACCAAGGAAATTCAGAAGACCCAGCGGGCGCGGGGCAAATCGTTCGTGTCACGCACACGCCTCACCCCGGCTCGCTACGATCATCATCCGTGCATCGTATTTCGAGCGGTGCTGGCCAATCCGCTGACCACGCCCGAGATTCTGGATGATATTCTCGAGGAGCAGGCCGGCATCGCCCGGGAAGATTTCCTGAACGAATACCGGCACGCGATTGATCACTTGCTGGCAGCCCCCGCTGCCAGCCATGCCGGGGCGCGCTGATCAGCCCAGCAGTTTCAGACCTTCTTCCGGAGTCATGGCAGGACGATTTTGTGCCGCGCCGACCTCCGGACGGGTCAGCTGGCCTTTCACCACGTTCAGACCGTTCAGAAGGTTGGCATCCTCCGCCAGCGCCCGGGCTGCCCCCTTGTTGGCCAGTGCCAGCACAAATGGCAGGGTGGCGTTGTTCAGCGCCAGAGTGGACGTGCGAGCCACAGCACCCGGCATATTGGCCACACAGTAATGTACAACGCCTTCTTCGATGAAGGTCGGTTCAGCGTGCGTGGTCGCTCTGGACGTTTCAAAGCACCCGCCCTGGTCAATGGCCACATCCACCACCGCGGCGCCGTCCTTCATCAGCTTCAGATGTTCCCGGCGGACCAGCTTCGGTGCGGCAGCACCGGGAATCAATACCGCCCCGATCACCAGGTCTGCCTTCGGGAGCAGTTCCTCAATGGCATGGGCTGTGGAGAAGCGGGTCTGCACCCGGTTGCCAAACTGGGCATCAAAACGGCGCAGCACATCAATGCTCTTGTCCAGCACGGTCACATTGGCGCCCATGCCGACAGCCATCTGAGCCGCGTTGAATCCCACGACACCCCCGCCGAGAATCACGACGTTCGCCGCTTCCACACCCGGCACGCCTGCCAGCAACACGCCGCGTCCGCCCATGGAACGTTCCAGGCAACGTGCACCCGCCTGAATGCTCATGCGCCCGGCCACCTCGGACATGGGCGCCAACAGGGGCAGACGTCCGGCGTTGTCCGTCACGGTTTCATAGGCAATACAGGTCGCCCCGCTGGCCAGCAGATCGTCCGTCTGCGGCACATCAGGCGCCAGGTGCAGATAGGTAAACAGTGTATGGTGTGGCTTGAGGCGCTTACGCTCCACCGCCTGCGGCTCCTTGACCTTGACGATCATCTCAGCGCCGTCAAACACGGCATCAGCATCCGGCACAATGCGCGCGCCCGCCTGCTCATAGAGTGCATCGGTAAAGCCAATCGCCTCGCCTGCAGCCTGTTCCACCAGCACGTCGTGCCCGGCTTCCACCAGCGCATGCACCGCTTCGGGTGTCAGGCCCACACGGTATTCATGGTTTTTGATTTCTTTGGGTACACCAACAATCATCACTCACCTCATCAACCCCAGTCACTATCCTTCTCAGCATAGCGGGATCGGGCAGAATATTTTCCTGTATTCCCACAATCAAAAACCTATAATTCTGAATTATCTATCAGCAAAAGCATTTTGTACTGCAAATGACCCATAAAACCTTAGACCGCATTGACCTGGCCATTTTGCGCGAGTTGCAGGCCAACGCCCGCATCACCAATGCCGAGCTGTCACGCCGCGTAAACCTGAGTCCGTCACCCTGCCTGGAGCGGGTGCGACGGCTGGAAGAGCGCGGCTATATCCGGGGGTATTTTGCCCACCTCAATGCGCGCCGGCTGAAAACCAATCTGGTTGTTTTTATCGAAATCAATCTGGAGCGCACCGCCCCCGGTGTCTTTGCCGACTTCAAGGCCGCGGCCATGCGGATTGAAGAAATCCAGGAGTGCCATCTGGTGTCCGGCAACTTCGACTACCTCATCAAGGCTCGCGTCGCGGACATGGAGGCCTACCGCCGCTTTCTGGGGGAAACCGTGCTGGAACTGCCGCACGTCAGGGAGTCGCGCTCCTACGTGGTGATGGAGACGGTCAAGGAAACGCTGTCCATTCCACTCGGTCCACGTCTGATTGAAGACTGAATAAACACAGGTGGCACAAATTATCAATGCAAGACGTCATGCGCCCTGATAGATTGACATAACGCAAAAACAAGAGAGGGCGTTTCAATGGCACTGACAGCACAACAATGGATGGATGCCTACGGCGAAAGCCACCGGCACCCGGTCAACAAGCTGATTCACTGGATTGCGGTACCGACCATCTTCACGACTGTGGTCGGGCTGCTCTGGTCGATTCCGGTACCCGAGATGATGTCTCAGGTACCCTGGCTGAACTGGGCGACCATTGCCATGGTGCTGGCCGTGCTCTGGTACGTGCGCCTGTCACCCTCTCTGGCCGTGGGCATGGCACTGTTTACGGCAGCGGATATCGCGCTGGTGGCCTGGTACGATAGCCTGAACCACCTGCCGGTCTGGCAGATGTCACTGATCCTGTTCGTGGTGATGTGGGTCTTGCAGTTCATCGGCCACGCCATCGAAGGCAAGCGACCGTCCTTTTTCAAGGATGTGCAGTTCCTGCTGATCGGCCCGGCCTGGCTGATGCATTTCCTCTACCGAAAGGCTGGCATCCCGATCTGACACGGACATCCACTGCCGGCCGGGTATTCTGGGCGCTCAGTAGAGCGCCTGTTCGTCTTCGAGCACTTCATGAATGGCATCAAGGAAGATCTTGTCCGCATCGCTCCAGTTTTCGGGAATGCGTATGGTAGTGGACGCACTGATCTCCTCGGCCATCTTGCGGCGACCGTCCGGGTCATTCTGATATTTCCGGGCAATTTCCATGCACACGGCCGGGATAGTGGGGTCTGCAAGCACCTTGCGAATGAACCCTTTCATTTCATCAATGGTCTTGGCCTGCTGGCTTTCAAGTGCGGTCGAGGACATGCTTTCTCTCCTTTTTGTTCTCTGCTGGCTCAAGTATAGCTGCCACACCCGCTTTTGAATATGGCAACCTTCAGCGGGTCACCTATACTGGATGCATCAAGACCAAGGCTGTACTTATGAGCGTCACACTCGACGAAGCGCAAATCGCAAGGATTCTCCAGGGCATCAAGATTCCGCCGCAACCCCAGATTCTGGTGGATCTGCAAATGGAGCAGATCATGCCCGACCCGGATCTGGGCCGCATCGCCGAGCTGATCAGTCAGGATGTGGGGCTGTCAGGCACCATCCTCAAGTTTGTCAATTCCCCGCTGTTCGGCCTGTCGAACAAGATCACTTCGATTCAGCAGGCGGTATCGCTGCTCGGACTCAAGAGCGTCATCAATATCGTCAACGGTATCGCCATCAAGGGCGAAATGACGGATGAAACCATCGTCGCGCTGACCCGTTTCTGGGATACGGCGACCGACATTGCCAACATTGCGCTCAATGTCGCCCGCAAGGTGGGCTACCACAGCCCCGATGAGGCCTACACGCTCGGCCTCTTCCACAACTGCGGCATCCCGCTGATGATGAGCCGGTATCCGGACTATTCCGACGTCATGGAAGCCAGTTATGCCGAACCCGAAAAGGACGCCATCCTGGATGTGGAAAACCGTCACTACAAGACCAACCACGCGGTGATCGGCTACTACACGGCCAAAAGCTGGAACCTGCCCGGTCACATCTGCAAGGTCATTGCAGACCACCACCGGGCCGAACCCTATCTTGATCCCGGTTCCGCGGCGCGACCGGACGAACGCACGCTGATGAGCCTGCTCAAGCTGGCCGAGCACATCTGCGGCAATTTCCATATCCTGGGAGGACAGACCGAGGACTACGAGTGGGCCCAGGTCGGGCATCTGGCCCTGGATTACCTGGGCCTGACGGATGTGGACGTAGATGACTTGCGGATCGCCTTCACGGAAATGGGCATTTCCGTCTGCAATTACCGCTAGCGCACCCGGGCGCTGAGGG
The DNA here is from genome assembly GCA_003695085.1 of Gammaproteobacteria bacterium. Taxonomy (GTDB): domain Bacteria; phylum Pseudomonadota; class Gammaproteobacteria; order Pseudomonadales; family Oleiphilaceae; genus Thermohahella. The sequence goes on along the minus strand of RFIV01000303.1, from coordinate 4,004 downwards.
AGGGGGCACAGCCCCCACCTCGGTCAGATCGCCGTATCGGCCGGCACGTACTTGAGGTTCAGCTCACGCGCAGCCTTCACATCGTCCAGGCGCTGCACCGGCGTGGTGTGCGGCGCGGTCTTGACGCGATCCGGCTGGGTGAAGGCCTCTTCCCGAATGGTTTTCATGGCCTCGACAAACCCGTCGATCTCATCAATCGATTCGGTTTCCGTGGGCTCGATGAGGAAACACTCGGGCACCAGCAGCGGGAAGTAGGTGGTCGGCGCATGGAAGCCAAAATCCAGCAGGCGCTTGGCAAAGTCCATGGCACTCACGCCGGTTTCCTTCAGCTCCGGCGCCAGGGTCACGATGAATTCGTGGGACGCCCGGCGGTTGGGATACGCCAATCTGAACCCTGCTTCCTTCAGCTTCACCGCCATGTAGTTGGCGTTGAGCGTGGCATACTCGGCCACTCGCACCATCCCCTCGCGACCGAGCATCAGCGCGTAGGCATAGGCACGCAGCAAGATACCCGCGTTGCCCATGAACGCCGACAGGTTACCGATGGAATCCGGCAGATCCCGTTTGTCCGCCCAGCGGTACCCGGCCTCCGCCTTCACCACGACCGGTGTCGGCTGGAAGGGCCGCAAACGCTCGACAAAGGCGACCGGACCCGCTCCCGGCCCACCCCCGCCATGGGGCGTGGCAAAGGTCTTGTGCAGGTTCAGGTGCATGACATCAAAGCCCATGTCGCCCGGGCGTACCTTGCCCAGGATGGCGTTGAGGTTGGCCCCATCGTAATAGAGCAGGCCACCGGCTGCGTGGACCTTGTCGGCAATCTCGCGGATGTTGCGCTCGAACACGCCACAGGTGGACGGATTGGTCAGCATCAGGGCGGCAGTTTTCGGCCCCAGCGCAGCATCCAGTGCGTCCAGGTCCACATCGCCGTCCTTGTTCACGGCGATCTCCACCACCTTGAAGCCACACATGGTCGCAGTAGCCGGGTTGGTGCCGTGGGCGTTGACGGGGACGATCACCTCATTGCGCCCGGTATCGCCGCGTGACAGGTGATAGCCCCGAATCATGGCAATTCCCGCATATTCACCCTGAGCGCCTGCCATGGGAGCCAGCGAGACACCATCCATACCGGTGACATCGGCGATGATCTCCTGCAGATGGTACAGGCAGGACAGCACACCCTGGCTGCGACTCGGCGGTGCCAGCGGATGCCGCTGCAGGAATCCGGGAAGGCTCGCCGCCTTGTGGGCGCCGCGCGGGTTGTACTTCATGGTACAGGAGCCGAGCGGGTAGAAGTGCGTATCGATGGAGAAGTTCTTGCGCGACAGATTGGTGTAGTGCCGCACCACCTGCATCTCGGACGCTTCCGGCATGGCCGGCGGTGTCTGACGCAGGAACCCTTCCGGAATCTGATGCAGGGGGGCTTCCTCCCCACCCGGACGCTGCGCACGGGCCTGACGACCGGGCTTGCTGCGTTCAAAGATCAGTTCGCTCATGCCTGCCCCTCCATCACTGCCTTCAGTGCTTCAGTGTATGCCGCCAATTGCTCCGGTGTGCGGGTTTCGGTCACCGCCACCAGCATGGCCTGCCCTAGCTCCGGATAGTCGGCTGTCAGATCGATGCCCGCCAGAATATCCCGTGCATCCAGGGCTGCCAGCACGTCCGCTACGGGCTTGTCAGTTTGAACCACGAATTCGTGGAACATGGCATCGCTGCCCGGCAGCGAAACACCCTGAATTCCTCGCAGACTTTCCCGCAGGCTCCAGGCGTTGTGGTGACACTGCCGCGCCACCCGCGCCAACCCTTCGGCCCCGAGCAGGGACATGTGAATGGTCGACGCCGTCACCGCCAGTCCCTGGTTGGTACAGATATTGGAGGTCGCCTTGCCGCGGCGAATATGCTGCTCACGCGCCTGCAGCGTCAGGGTGAAGCCGCGCTTGCCTTCTCCGTCCACTGTCTGACCGATAATCCGGCCCGGCATCTGGCGCACCAGCGACTGCCGGCAAACCATGAAACCATAGTAGGGTCCGCCGGAGCTGAGCGGCAGGCCCAGAGGCTGTCCGTCACCCACGGCGATGTCGGCCCCGGTTTCGCCCCACTCTCCGGGCGGCACCAGTGCGCTCATGGCCAGCGGGTTGACCAGCGCAATCACCAGCATGCCCTGCTCGTGCGCCCAGTCTGTCAGCGCCTGCACATCTTCCAGCTTGCCGAAATAGTTGGGGAATGGCAGTACCAGTGCCGTTGCCCCCTCACCGGCGGCTGCCTCCAGTGCCTGGCGGGATGTGGTCAGGCTATCGGTGTCGAGTGCCACCTCAACCACCTCAATCTCCTGAGGCTCCACCAGTGCCCGCACCGCACTGCGATAGCGAGGGTTGACCGTGCGTGGCATCAGAATGCGGTGATCCTTGATACGCCGCTGGCTTCGAACCGCCATCAGTACGGCCTCGGCCAGGGCCGAGGCGCCGTCATACAGCGAGGCGTTGGACACATCCATGGCCATGAGATTGGCCATCATGGTCTGGTATTCGTAGATCAGCTGCAGCGTACCCTGGCTGGCCTCCGCCTGATAGGGCGTGTAGGCCGTCATGAACTCGCCGCGCGCGGCAATGTCCCAGACAGCGGACGGGATATGATGCTCCCAGGCCCCTCCGCCCAGAAAGCATACGGCCCCGCGGTCCTGTTCGGCGGCCGCCTGCATCTTCTGCAGCATGGCCATTTCACTCAGACCCTCGGGCACTCGCGTGAGTTCACCGGCTTTCAGGTTATCGGGAATTTCGTCAAACAGCTCTTCGATGGAGGCCACCCCGCAGGCTGCCTCCATGAGCTGACGATCTTCATCGGTATGGGGAATAAAAGGCATGACGGCCCCTTAGTGGTCTTCGGCTTCACAGACTTCGCGGTAGGCGTCGGCATCCAGCAGAGCGTCCAGCTCGGACGGATCGCTGACCTTGAGCTTGAAGAACCAGCCGTCACCATAGGGATCGTTGTTGACGGTCTCCGGCGCGTCCTCCAGTGCCGCGTTCACTTCCACGACTTCACCGGCAATGGGCGCGTAGATATCGGAGGCGGCTTTCACGGACTCCACCACGCCCGCCTCGTCACCGGCGGCCACTGTGGTGCCCACTTCGGGTGTCTCGACGAACACGATGTCACCCAGCGCTGCCTGGGCATGATCGGTAATCCCCACAACGGCAATGCCACCTTCTTCGAGGCGGACCCACTCGTGTGTGGATGCGTACTTCAGTTCTGCGGGAATCTGACTCATGTTTTGACCCTCTCGATATTGAATTATTCGAAAACACATTTGCCGTTGCGGACAAACGGCGGCCTGACCACTTCGGCCTCCACCTGTTTCCCGCGTATTTCAACCTTGACGGTCCCAGTCACGCCCGCCGGAATGCGCGCCAATGCGACACTGAATCCCAGCGTCGGGGAGAACGTGCCGCTGGTGATCTCGCCTTCACCCTGGTCGGTGATCACTTTCTGATGCCCCCGCAGCACACCGCGCTGGCGCATGACCAGCCCGGTAAGCTGACGGACGTTGCCCTCGGCCTTCTGCTTTTCCAGCGCCGCCCGGCCGATGAAATCCCGATCCGCCGGCTCCCAGGCCACCGTCCACCCCATGTTGGATTCCAGCGGCGTGACGGATTCATCCATGTCGGAGCCGTAGAGGTTCATGCCCGCTTCCAGGCGCAGCGTATCCCGCGCGCCCAGACCACAGGGCCGGACGCCCTGCTCGATGAGTTCCGCCCAAAAGGTCGGGGCTTCTGCTTGCGGCACCATGATTTCCAGACCATCCTCGCCGGTATAGCCTGTGCGACAGATCATCCAGTCGCCCGCCTCGCACGCGGTAAAAGGCTTCAGGGCCAGCATGGCTTCAGCGTCCGCCTCACTCAGCACCTTCGCGACCTTGTCACGGGCGGTTGGCCCCTGAACGGCAATCATGGCCAGCTCTGGCCGCTCGGTCAGCGTCACGGCACGGCCCTGCGCCTTGTCCTGCATCCAGG
>RFIV01000039.1 GCA_003695085.1 Gammaproteobacteria bacterium | reverse complement strand
GAATGATCATGTGCGCCCAGTGGTGGTTCAGGGGCTTGCCTTGTTCCTCCGCTTCGCGTGAGACGACTTCCGGGCAGATGAGGATGTCGCCCAGCAGTGGCAGTTCAAGTCCCGGCGGGTTTTCGAAAGGAAACGAGAGGACGTTGGTGGGTTTGTCCTTGCCTCGATAGTCGCGATTGAGCGCCTGAATCTCATCTTCGTCCACAAGGCGTATCGTGACCTCGGTCTCTTCATGCCCGGCGACCAGAGCGAGCTCAGCCCAGCGCTGAATGTCCTCGGCCGTGGGGAGTCCGGTGTCGGGTGTGGCAATCTGCAGATCCAGGGTCAGGCTCACGGCTGCTGGCTCTCGTGGGCATCGTAGGCTTCGACAATACGCTGCACCAGCGGATGGCGCACCACATCATGGCTGGCAAAACGCGTGATACCAATACCCTTGACACCATGCAGGACGTCCAGGGCGTGAATCAGGCCGGAAGGCATGCCGCGGGGCAGGTCGATCTGGGAGGTGTCTCCCGTGATCACGGCTGTGGAGCCGAATCCGATGCGGGTGAGGAACATCTTCATCTGCTCGCGTGTGGTGTTCTGGCTTTCATCGAGCAGCACGAAAGCATGGTTGAGTGTGCGGCCACGCATGAAGGCCAGCGGCGCAATTTCAATCAGGCCTTTCTCCAGCATGCGGTTGACCTGATCAAAGCCGAGCATGTCGTACAGCGCATCATAGAGAGGGCGCAGATACGGGTCGACTTTCTGGGCCAGGTCACCGGGCAGAAACCCGAGTTTTTCACCGGCTTCCACGGCCGGGCGCACCAGCAAGATGCGTTTGACCTCATCCTTCATGAGCGCCTGGACCGCGCAGGCGACCGCCAGATACGTCTTGCCCGTCCCTGCCGGGCCGACACCGAAATTGATGTCGTGCTGCAGGATGGAGCGCACGTACTTTGTCTGGTTGCCGCCACGTGGGCGGATTTTCAGTTTGGGGGTGGTGAGGGTGACTTGCGTGCGATCATCACCGGCCAGCTCTTCGGCACCGGTTTCGCTGATGAACAGGTGCACGGTATCCTGATCCAGCTCACCGCTTTCCGTTTCACGATACAGGGCGCGCAGGATCTCCAGTGCCAGGGATGCGTGCTCGCCGCGCACCCGGAACTGGTGTCCCCGGTTGGAAATGTGCACTTTCAGGCGCTGTTCGATCTGGCGCAGATGGCTGTCATGTGGACCCGCCAGTGTCAGCAGCCTGCGCGGGTCGGCAGGCTCCAGCGTGAGGCTCAGATCGGGGGTGCCCCCATCAGTATTTGACATGGTCAATCCGTTCGCCGCGCAGGGAGTTGGGGAAAGCTTCGGTGATGCGTACATCCACGAAGTGTCCGACGATATCCCGGTCCTCGGACGCGAAGTTGACCACGCGGTTGTTCTCCGTGCGTGCCTGGAATTCATCCGGGTTCTTCTTGGACGGGCCCGTGACCAGCACGCGCTCCACATTCCCCACCATTCGGCGTGAGATCTGGTAGGCCTGCTGATTGATGCGATCCTGCAGGATTTGCAGGCGCTGCTTCTTGACCTCGTCCGAAACATTGTCTTCCAGCTCGGAAGCAGGCGTTCCCGGGCGCTTGCTGTAGATAAAGCTGAACGAGACGTCAAAGCCAACCTCGGCAATGAGGTTCATGGTGTCTTCAAAGTCTTCGTCCGTTTCACCGGGGAATCCCACGATGAAGTCGGAGGACAGGGAGATGCCCGGGCGGGCCGCCTTGATCCGGTTGATCTTGTCCAGATATTCCTCGCGCGTGTGACCACGCTTCATGGCGGCCAGAATGCGGTTGGAGCCGCTTTGCACCGGCAAGTGCAGGTGACTCACCAACTCCGGTACCTGCTCGTACACGTCGATCAGGCTATCGGTGAATTCGACCGGATGCGAGGTGGTAAAGCGGATGCGGTCAATGCCATCGATGCCCGCCACATAGGTGATGAGCTCGGCCAGGTCGGCGGTATCGCCGTCCCAGGTTTCGCCCTGATAGGCATTGACGTTCTGACCGAGAAGGTTGATCTCGCGGACACCTTGGCTGGCCAGGTGGCGGACTTCGTCCAGCACATCTTCCACCGGCCGGGACACTTCTTCACCCCGGGTATAGGGGACGACACAGAACGTGCAGTACTTGCTGCAGCCCTCCATGACCGATACGAAGGCCGAGGCGCCATCGCTGGACGGCTTGGGCAGGGCATCAAACTTCTCGATCTCCGGGAAGCTGATATCCACCACCGGGATGTGATTCTGTTTTGTGGCATCCACGAATTTCGGCAGGCGGTGGAGCGTCTGTGGGCCAAACACCATGTCCACGTAGGGTGCACGCTCGCGAATGGCCTCGCCCTCCTGGCTGGCCACACACCCCCCCACGCCAATGACCAGATCCGGGTTCTTCGCCTTCAGTTCCTTCCAGCGCCCCAGCTGGTGAAAGACCTTCTCCTGCGCCTTTTCGCGGATGGAACAGGTGTTGAGCAGCAGAATGTCTGCTTCCTCCGGGTTGTCCGTCAGTTCAACCTCGTGACTGACCTTGAGCAGATCAGCCATGCGGGCCGAGTCGTACTCGTTCATCTGACAGCCGTGTGTCTTGATGTACAGCTTCTGTTTCATGGTGCGTGCCGAAGGGCTCCGAATTTGACCAGACCGCGCATTATAGACGCATTTGCGCTGCGCGTCATCGCATGTTGTGATAGACTTACGCGCCTTTTTTGGACGGGATCGCAAGGTGTTGTATGTCTGGCCACGCCACTGACAAGATTTACCGTATCGTTTACATCAATCACGCCGAAGTGTTCGAAATGTATGCCTCGCATGTGTATCAGAGTGACATGTGGGGGTTCATCGAAGTTGAAGGCTGGATGTTCGGAGAGCGCTCACAAGTGCTGGTGGATCCGGGTGAGGAAAAGCTCAAGGGGGTCTTTGAAGGTGTCAAGCGCTCGTATATCCCGATGAATGCCATCGTCCGCATTGACGAAGTGGACAAGCGCGGTGCCGTGCGTGTGTCCGAGGCGAAGGTGAGCAATATCGCGGCATTTCCGAAGCCGCCTGCCAAGGGCTGAGCCATGTCCCCGGAGCGTTATGCCAAGATCCTGCATGTGCTGAAACATCGCCAGCCGGACCTGACGGTGGTGGTGGATCAGGTACACAAACCGCACAATATCTCGGCCATCATCCGCACGTGTGACGCGGTGGGGGTCGGGCATGTGCATGCCGTCTGGCCGGAGGATGACGCCCTGTTCCGTGTGCTGCGGCGGCAAGCCAAGGGTGCAGAGCGCTGGGTCGAAGTGCATCATCACAACCGGATTCAGGATGTGGGGGCTGATCTGAAGGGACGGGGCTTCACGCTGGTGGCCGCGCACCTGAGTGATCGGGCGGTGCCCTATCGGGACGTGGACTGGACACAGCCCATCGCCCTGATCATGGGGCAGGAGCGTGAGGGCATGACGGAAGAGGCAGCAGAGCTGGCGGATGTGCATGCCATCATTCCCATGCTCGGGATGGTGGAGTCCTACAACGTTTCCGTTGCAGCCGCGATCATGCTTGCAGAAGCCCAGCGTCAGCGGCAAGCGAAGGGGATGTACGATGCGCCGAGACTGCCCCGGGAAGAGTACGAAGCGCTGCGCTTTCGCTGGGTGCACCCGTTGATTGCCCGCTATTGTGACGAGCACGGCAAGCCCTATCCGCCGCTGGATGAGCAGGGTGAACTGCTGGATCGCCACAGCTGGCGACAGTGACTGATCTGAAAGGCGGGGCGGGCAGCCTTGCCCGCCCTTGGCGGCTTATTCCATGAGCAGGTTCTGGTACGCTTCTCTGAGCGCTCTTTTGAGCAGTTTTCCCGTGGGCGTGTGGGGCAACTCGTTCACGAAGAGCACCTTGTCGGGCAGCTGCCATTTGGCGACGTGGCCCGACAGGTAATCAAGCAGATCCGTATCAGTGGCAGTCTGACCTTCCTTGAGCACGACCAGCAGCACCGGGCGCTCGTCCCACTTGGGGTGAGGCACACCGATGACAGCACACTCGGCCACGGCGGGATGCCCCATGGCGCAGTTTTCCAGGTCAATGGAGCTGATCCATTCGCCGCCTGACTTGATGACGTCCTTCGAGCGGTCCACGATCTGCATGAGACCGTGCGGGTCGATGGTGGCGACATCGCCGGTATCGAACCAGCCATTCTCCCAGGCACTGCAATCTTCATGTTTGTAATAGCCGCGCGCGATCCACGGTCCGCGCACGAGCAAGCGTCCCCAGGCCTTGCCGTCGTGAGGAAGTTCCTGTCCCTGATCATCGACGATCTTCATCTCCACGCCGAACACCGGGCGGCCCTGTTTGGTCTGCAGGGCATAGCGCTCTGCCCTGGGAAGCTGTTGCATCAGGCGGCTGTTGTTGTTCACGGTACCGACGGGTGAAAGCTCGGTCATGCCCCAGGCGTGGATGACGAAGGCATCGTGCTTTTCGTCGAAGTCCCGGATCATGGAGAGTGGCGCAGCGGAACCGCCAATCACCACATCCCTGACGGGATTGAGCTTCAGATTTTCCTTTTCGCAGTATTGCAGCAGGCCCAGCCAGACGGTCGGGACTCCCAGCAACATGTCAACCTGTTCGCCCTCAATCAGCTCATACAGGGAGGCACCATCCATACCGGCACCCGGCAACACCAGTTTGGCACCAGCCATGGTGGCGGAGTAGGGTACACCCCAGGCGTTGACGTGAAACATCGGCACGACCGGGAGCAAGGTCCGGTCATTGCCCACATTCAGCACATCCCGACCCGTGCAGGCCCAGGCATGCAGCACGGTAGAGCGATGACTGTAGAGGACGCCCTTGGGATGGCCGGTGGTGCCCGAGGTGTAGCACAGACTCGCCGCACTGTCTTCGTCCAGCGCGGGCCAGTCATAGGTGTCCGGTGCGTCAGCCAACAGGGCTTCGTAGCTCTGGACGCCAAGGGGGGTGTCCGGCATCGCCGCTTCCGGAGCAAGCACGACAATGTGTTCAAGGAACTTCAGTTGCTCGCACACCGCCTCGATCAGAGGCAGGAACTGTGCATCAATGAACAGCACCCTGTCTTCTGCATGATTGAGTATGTAGACAATCTGCTCTGGAAACAGGCGCGGGTTGATCGTGTGGAGAATGGCCCCGCTGCCCGAGACGGCGTAATACAGTTCATAGTGGCGATGGGTGTTCCAGGCCAGCGTGGCGACCCTGTCCTGAGGCGAGACACCCAGCGCGGTGAGGACATTGGCCGCCTGGCGTGCGCGGCGGGCGGCATCGCGATACGTGTAGCGGTGAATACCACCTTCCGGGTTGCGGCTGACAATTTCGCTGTCGGCATGCCAGCGTTCGGCGTGGCACAGGATGTCCGCAATCTGCAGCGGATGCTGCATCATCAATCCATTCATTTGAAGCTCCTGCAGGTGTTGTTGTTATCATCTTGCAGGGTCTACGTTAGCCCGGCGGGGCAGTGGAGGCAAGTCTCAGTCGTCCTTGCCTTCGCTTTCGGGTTTGAGGTAGCGGCTGAGCTGGGCTTTCAATGTCTTGGGAATGTCGAGAATCTCGAGACGGTCGTTTTCAGTATCGTATACGATGGCCTGATTGATGGCTTCCGAGGAGAATGAGAGGCTCAGTGCCTTGGTCCGGCCACTGAATCGTACCAGCTGTTTGAGCTTGCGGCTGTCAGGGTAGAGGGTCTCACCCAGCCCCGGTTCCAGTGTACGCACGGTCTGGATAAAGGCGTCCGGCGACTGCTCATCGACGGTCTGGGCCAGCTCGTCCAGCTGAATCGGCAGCCCGGCCTTTTCCTGCTCTTCGCAGTAGGTCACCGCTTTCTTGTGCGCTTCGGCCGCCTTGTGCGATTCAAGCGGTGCGGTGTAGCGGGTCAAGGACTCAAGCAGGGTCGCCGTATCCCGGGCGGTATCCACGCCGGTAGCGAATCCCAGCACACCCAGACAGGCGTCGGCAATCTTCTTGCGGCCACGGTGGGCGTAGACGGATACGCTGTCAGCTTCGCCCTTGGTCAGTCGTTCCAGATCCAGACGCACGCCGAGCGTGATTTCTGACGGATCCAGATGTTCGGCCGGGGCCAGGCTCAGGTCATCCTGAACCTGAAAGGTCACGGCGCTTTCGATGACAAACAGATACAGGCTGGCTTCGTTGCCCAGTTCCTGCACATACCAGAGCACATAGCTGGTGGTTTCTGCCTGCACGGGCGTCAGGGCTTCCGCGAAGTCACCCGCCGCCTTGAGTGCCAGCGTGGGCAGGCTGAGGCGTCCGTCCTGCCAGTCCTTGAGCAGCGCCGGGAAGGTGGCGCCGCTGTCCCCGTTCAGCCGGCCGATCGCCTTGCCGGGCTTGGCATTGAACAGCCGGCGCAGGGTATGGAAGAGCGCTTCACTGTCGGCGCCCCGGATCTGGTGATCCGGTTTGCCATCCAGCACACAGTTTTCTTCCTCACCCGGTTTTCGCAGGACCTGAAGGGTGGCTTCCGTGACGGCCATGGCTACCTCATATCAGATGTTTCTGGTGCAGGACGCCCGCCGCTTCTTCGACAGCCCTCATCACATCCTCCTCCGAATCGGCACTCACCTGAGTCAGCGCAGCGTCCGCTACGGTCTGGGTGATGACAATCAACCCAGCCTTCAGCATCCAGTCGATGGCGGCTGGGTCGGCGTCGGCCGCAAAGATGGCTTCGTGGCCGCGCTCGAAGAGGAAGCGTTCCAGCGTGGCGCCCAGCGCAGGGGCGAACTGGCCGCCGACCTGAATCACCGCCGGGGCATGACCATGCCGTGCCTGCCGCTCGGCATCGGTGACCGGCTCCGAGGCCGCGGTCTTCAGCTCGGGTGCAGCTTCGATAATCATGCCTGCGCCAATGGTGACGTTGGTCAGGCGGTCGATCAGGATGAATGCACCCGTGGTACGGTTGCGGGTATAGGGGTCGAAGGCCAGCGGCTGGTTGACAGTCAG
>RFIV01000302.1 GCA_003695085.1 Gammaproteobacteria bacterium | reverse complement strand
GTTATCGTCCTTGGCTCTCAGGACGCTTCGATAGGCCCGCTCTGCCTCGCCCCACTTCCCTTCAGAGTAAAGGCGCTCGGCAATCCGAAACCAGCTTTCGGTGGCCAGCGGTGAGCGAGGGGATTCGGCAACCAGCTGTTGCAGTTGACGCCGCGCCTCCGCAGGTTTACCCAGCATGTCCAGTGCCCGAGCCAGTTGATACCGGTACATATCGCGATCCGGGTCAGACGGATACGCGTCCAGCCAGCGCTTGTAGGCATCTGCGGCCACCTTCCAGAGTGACTCGTCCATGAAACCGTCAGGCGACTGTTCGGCAAACAGGGCTTCCAGATTGAGGAGCCTGTGAAGGGCCTTGATGCGGACCTCAAGATCCGGTGCATTCAATATCAGCTGGCGATATCGCGCCACGATCTCGTTCATGGGTACGCGCGGAGACTTGCGGTAACCGAAATCCACATAGGCGGGCTTGAGCTGGCCAATGGTCTTGCCCTTTTCGCTGTCGTCCAGAACGATCAGCCCATCCTTGGTGGCAGCCAGGCTCAGGCTACAGGCTGTCAACAGTACAGTCAGAATCAGACGCCGGATCATCGCTGATTCTCCCGAACGCGTTCAGGCGCATACTCGGCAACGGCCAGCGCATCATACAGATTGACCAATGCAAGCTGACTGCGGACGTGAAACCGTGCCATCCTGTCCAGGTGTTGCTCAAGCCGGTTGATGGCTTCCGTCGTCATGGCCTGATCCATTGTTTTCAGCACGCGCTGCAAGCGGTCACCGGTCGCGTCTGCACGCGCGCGCATGCGCTGGATCTGCTGCATTCTTTCTGCAAAATGCACGCGACCGTTACGCGCCCTTTCACGCAAGCGTGAAATGCTGTCCCGCATGCTTGCAATGAGCCCGTCCAATACCTTGATCCGGTCTGCAAAGCTCTGCCGCGACTCGTCCATCCCCGCCATGTCTTCCCAGACCAGGCGGCCCCTGAGTCGTATCGCCCGACGGGAAAGCTCACGATAAGTCGGGCCGGGCAGGACACCTTTCAGGCGCTTGAGCTCTGCCACGACGGCATCCAGCCGCTTCCGTGCCTTGAGCAGGCTTTCACTGCCAATGCGCGCAAAGTCGTTGGCTGCCAACGCCTCCTTGTAGGCACCGACAAGGTCGTTTCTGCGTGCGATCAATTGCCCGAGACGCTGCTCCAGACGGTCTATCTTGTTCACTGCCTGGCGGGTGGATCCGCCGGAGGCACGACGATAGGCATCTTCCAGAATCGCCAGCTTGCGCCGGTTCGCCTCCAATGAGCTGGCCATATCCCGGATCTGAAGCAACTCTGTCACTTGCCCAAAAAACCCGGCATCCGTCATCAGGGCATTGACGAACATGACGCGTGGCGTGTTGTTTACCAGTTCTGTATTGAGAAACCAGTCCGTGCTCTTTTGTTCTGCACGGGCAGCGCGGACCAGTTCCAGGAAGCCCTTCTGGCGCAGTTCATCGAGCAGTTGGCGTGTTTGCTGCTGCTCCTTTTCATAGACCGAAATGGCTTCAAGGTAGGCGTCTATCGCTGAACCTTTGAGATTTTCCTGAACATAAGCCCATGCAATCGACTGAAAGGTCTCCGCCACGCCTGGCATGTACAGTGCATATTTCTTGGCTCGGTGCCAAGTTCGCACAGCGGTGCGCAAGCGGCCCGCCTGTGCCTCGGACATACCGTAGAGATAGATGGCAGAAGGCGCTTCCATGGCATCGGCGCGCACCGCCTTGACAAACTGAGCGGCCTTCTCGGGGTCCTGGACTTCCAGAGCCAGATTGCCCGCCACCGTGAGCGCCCGATCACGCAAGGCCTGGCCTTCCCTTGTATCGCCGGCCAGTGCCGCTGCCACCCTCAGAGCCACCCATGCGCGACTGGGATCCGGGTCGTCCTGGGCATATTTGAGCGCAAGATTGTAATAACCGTAAGCTGCCCAGATGCTGCCCTTGCTGATACGAGACAGTGCACGGGCGGCATCCGCCAGGCGTTTGGTTTCCGTATAGCCTCGTCCGACCAGGAACCACGCTTCATCGCGCATGTCGCCCTTGAGATGACTGAGGCTTTTTTCGAGCCACCGGACGAGTTCATCAAAACGCTTCTGTTGCGCCAGCGCGCGCGCCTTGAGCAATCGCGCCTTGCTCTTGTGGCTTTCCTTGCGTGCCGTAAAAAGCAGGTGATCAGCCAGTTCAATGGCCTGGTCAGCCAACCCGAGACGCAGAGAGGCTTCTATGGCGAGAACGTGGTCTTCATTGTGAAAGTCATTATCAATATGTGTGGCGCCGGTATGGTCGTTTTCAAGCAGCGTCAGGACTTCGAGCGGGCGTTCAGTGAGCGCGGCAAACCGGGCCTGCCCATAGAGCAACATGTCCGGCTCATCGGCCTGGGCACACCAGACAGGCAGGCATAACAGCAACAGGATCAAACGCCGCATGATCGCCTACTTCATGTCACGCACGACGAAATCGGGCACCGCAGCTGACCGCCCGCTGCTGCGCACACGCAGTTCGATGTACTTGGCGTCCGCACCCTTGTCAATTCTCAGGCGCGCAGCCTTGCGCATGTACCGGTTACCCTGCCCCCGACCATTGAAGACGGCCACAATGGTATGCGGCCCGGCCGCCACATTGCCCATGTAAAGGCGCTGAATCCCGCCCTGCTTGAGTGCCTGCAGCTCGCGGTCAGAGTACAGGTAGGAAGTCACCGGCGTCTCATCGACCGTCAGTTCAACGCCATCGAGCTCAAAGGGCGCATCCGAATCCATGGCAACATACACGACCAGCTGAGTATCTGCCGGAAAGAGCAGGGACTCCTCCAGCTCGTAGATTTCCCGGTTGAGCTCAACCACTTCCTGCTTCAGTTGAGCCGCTTGTGCCTGCAAGGAAGGTTCAGCGTGGGTGACCGTGCTCAGCAGCATGGCCAGCAATACCAGAATAAATCGCATGCGTTCCCTCTTGTTTTACTGTCACGATGCGTTACGGCATGCAGTCTAGCATTTCACACTGTAGAAAAATGTGAACGGGCTGACGCTGCACCCTGACTTTTCCCGAAAACGAGACATGGTTCCCGCGCAGTATAGCGGCAGCGACCCGCCCGCCATTTGACAATTGCCAAGACCGGCTACTTGGAGAGGTATTTCATGGCCGACTCCAGTCCCTCCAGAGTCAGCGGATACATGTGATGCTGCACCAACTGGCGAGTCAGCCCCAGCGACCCGCCCTCGCCCCAGTAGTTCTCGGGCAGGGGGTTGAGCCAGACCACACGACGAAAAGTATCCATGATGCGCTGCATCCAGACGGCACCGGCTTCTTCATTCCAGTGCTCGATACTGCCACCGGGGTGGGTGATCTCGTAGGGCGCCATGCTGGCGTCTCCGACAAATATGACCTTGTAGTCACTGGTGTACTTGTGCAGGATTTCCCAGGTCGGTACACGCTCGGAGTGGCGCCGCAGGTTATTCTTCCAGACCCCTTCATAAATGAAGTTGTGGAAATAGAAGTACTCCAGATGCTTGAACTCGGCCCGCGCGGCGCTGAACAGCTCCTCGCAGACACGAATATGCGGATCCATCGAGCCGCCCACATCCAGAAACAACAGGACCTTCACCGCATTGTGCCGTTCAGGCACCATCTTCAGATCCAGATACCCCGCATTGTTGGCGGTGCTGCGAATGGTATCCGGCATGTCGAGAATTTCCGGTGCGCCCTGACGGGCAAACTTGCGCAAGCGCCTCAGGGCAACCTTGATGTTGCGAATACCCAGGGTAATGCTGTCGTCATAATCCTTGTATTGGCGCTGCTCCCAGACCTTGACCGCCTTCTTGTGCCGGGAGCGCCCCTGCTTGATACGAAAGCCTTCCGGGTTGTAGCCGTTGGCACCGAAAGGTGATGTCCCCCCGGTGCCAATCATGCGGTTACCGCCTTCGTGACGTTTCTCCTGCTCTTCAAGACGCTTCCTGAACGCCTCGATCAGGGCCTCCAGCCCGCCCATGGCTTCGATCTGCGCCATTTCTTCGGGCGTCAGCTGGCGCTCGAACTGTGCCTTCAGCCAGTCCTCGGGCAACGCTTCGGCAAAGAGGTCGTCCAAAGCCTCCAGCCCCTTGAAGTAAGCGCCAAAGGCCTTGTCAAACTTGTCATAATGGCGCTCGTCCTTGACCAGGCAAGTACGTGCCAGCAGGTAAAACTCATCCAGAGAGCCGAAAGCCAGATCCTGCTCCAGGGCATTGATCAGGTCCAGCAGCTCGCGAATGGACACCGGCACCTTTGCCTGGCGCAGGGTATTGAAGAAGCCTATGAGCATTCAGCCCCCCAACCCACTCCGACGGGCCATGAATGCCAGCTTCTGGAGCAGTTGTACATCCTGCTCATTCTTCAGCAGTGCACCATAAAGCGGAGGAATGGCACTGGACGAATCGCGGTTTTGCAGCACGTCAGGTGGAATATCGTCTGCAACCAGCAGCTTGAGCCAGTCCAGCAGCTCGGATGTTGAGGGCTTCTTCTTGAGGCCCGGCACCTTGCGAAGGTCGAAGAACACCTCAAGCGCATTGTGGACGAGTTGCTGCTGAACCCCCGGAAAGTGCACATCGATGATCTGCTTCATGGTGTCTGCGTCCGGGAAATTGATGTAGTGGAAAAAGCAGCGACGCAGGAACGCATCAGGCAGCTCTTTCTCGTTATTGCTGGTGATGACGACGATGGGACGCGTCCGGGCCTGAATACGCTCCTGCGTCTCATAGACATAGAATTCCATGCGATCCAGTTCCAGCAGCAGGTCGTTGGGGAACTCGATGTCCGCCTTGTCTATCTCATCAATGAGCAAAACAGCCTGACGCTCGGACTCGAAAGCTTCCCACAACTTGCCTTTCTTGATGTAGTTGCGGATATCGAGCACTTTCTCGTCACCCAGCTGAGAATCACGCAGGCGCGAAACTGCATCATACTCATAGAGTCCCTGGTGAGCCTTGGTGGTGGACTTGATATGCCAGGAGATCAGCGGCATGTCCAGGGCCTTGGCCAGCTCTTCCGCCAGCATGGTCTTGCCTGTCCCCGGCTCGCCCTTGATCAGCAGCGGACGCTGCAAGGTAATGGCGGCGTTGACTGCCATCTGAAGGTCCGGCGTGGCAACGTAATGATCTGAACCTGTGAACTTCATACTCTCTGCCCTCGTTCAACTCCGGCCACTATAGCAGAAAGTAGACAGTGATTACATTGGGTCAGCCGCCGTCCCGCTCACGCAGTTTTTCAAATATATATCCATTGAGCACCAGCCGGGCCGCCTCGGAAAGCTGGGTAAACTGCAACCCGAAAAAGTAACGGTGCGACTCTCCTTCCAAAGGGATACGATTGCGAATGACCGATTTCAGGTGCAGCTGCTTGGAGACTCCGGCCACCGTCACGATAAAGTGCAAAATGACCTCATGCCCCTCCACACCAAGGGGCTCCTGGCAGCGCACCCCTGCGCCACTCTTGCTCAGATCCACAATGACGGCATCCTTGGGCCACTCGCCTGCACCGGTATCGAATTCGGAGGTCACCGTCGCGTCCAGATGCACATCCAACCGTTCCGATTCGCGCACCTGCAAAGCCTGCATTTCCTGAGGATACAGAAGGTGACTGTAGGCATAGGGTTGAAGATGGGTGTACAGCACCTGAGTCCGGAAGGCACAGACCTTGCCACCTACCGCTGCGCGGACATTGTAGAGCTTGTCCTTCTTGAGCAGCATTTGCTTGCCCTTGATAACGGGTGGCAGAACCAGGATGCTCCCTCCCGGCACATACCCTATCAGCCTCACGGTAAAGCGGCTTTTGGTATCAATACTTTCCAGGTGCAGGGGATCGCCGGTTTTCAGTCCGAGCTTGTCAAAGGGCGTACTGCCATTCTCTTGAGATGCCGCCACCAAAGACCTCGCGAGGTTTTTAAT
>RFIV01000301.1 GCA_003695085.1 Gammaproteobacteria bacterium | reverse complement strand
TCCTCCACCCGCTGCCGGTCAGCCCGATGCTTCCAGTACGTCCGGGCAGACTGCCATCCTCTCGGACATGAAAGCGGAGCTGGCCCAGATCGCCCAGGCCTATGAGGCCGCTTCGCGCTACCCGTCGTTTTCTCAGCCTGTCTTTTCCAAAGAGGCGCTCGAGCAGTTCATGCCCGAAACTCCGTCTGCGGTCAGCCTGCCGTTTCCGAGGGAGGATGGCCGACCCGGTGTCCGCATCAGTCTGAGCCTGGATCGCTATCAGTACTTCCCGGCAGACACACTTCTCTGGAAGCTCGATTTGCAGGATCCCGAAGGGCGCAAGTCCTGGCAGGCCCGACTGTCGGTACGGGCCTTGTCCGGCGCCGTACTGATTCCCGAGCAGGCGGTGGCAGACGTGGTACAGGGGGTCCTGTCGCTGCCCGAGCCGCAGCCCGGGGTGACGGAGTACCAGCTCCAGGTGCGAATCGAGTCGGAAGGCGAACGCTATTTCATTTCGGCACCCTTTCGGCTCAATCCTGCCGTGGCACGTATCAATGGGCTGTCCTGGGCGCATCAGGACGGGCCGTGGCTGAACATGGCGCTGAGCACGGATGTCTTCCTGCCCGGATACTATTTCCTGTCGGCCAATTTGTACAACGCGATGAACGGGGAGCCGGTGGTGCATCTGGAGGCGGAGCAGCGACTGGCGGCAGGCAGTACCACCATGACCCTGAAGGCCCATGGCAGCGCATTGCGCGCCCGGGGCGACGCCGGTCCCTATGTACTGAAGGACATTCGCCTGATCCGCGGTGCCGAAGAGGGGGAGCCGGAAGACCTCGCCGGGCAGCCGCCCGGGGCACCTGTGCCGGTGCCGGGCTTCGCGCTGGACACCTGGGATGATACCCCCTGGGAAGACCC
Organism: Gammaproteobacteria bacterium; assembly: GCA_003695085.1. GTDB lineage: Bacteria > Pseudomonadota > Gammaproteobacteria > Pseudomonadales > Oleiphilaceae > Thermohahella. Next base: position 2,500 of record RFIV01000301.1, on the reverse strand, counting down.
CGAGGCGGCCGAGCGCACTGAATTTCTCAAGAAACTGGCAGGTTTTTCACAGGAGCCGTAACCGATGGACTGATACACCTACTCAACCTCAACCAACAGAAGGTAAGCATCCATGAAAAAAACAATAACAACACTGATTGGCATCACGGCACTGCTGGCCATGGCCTCGGTGACCCAGGCCAAACTGGCGGGCAAGAATGTCGTACTGGTGCATGGCTTTCGCAGCACGGATCTGCGCGACCACCCCACTACCAGTCAGCTGAAATCCCTGGCGAACCAGTACTGGTCGGCCTACTGGGGCAGCCGGGCGGAATCCATCATTTACTGGGGGTCTGACGGGCGCATCAGCGGCACCATCAAGGACCAGGTGAAGGCTCAGTTCAAGGCGCTGGAAAGTGCCGGCACCTGTGCCAATGGCTGTGTCATCGTGACGCACTCCACCGGCGATCTGGTCACACGGTATGCATTGAAGAAACTGGGTCAGTGGGGAATCAGTACCAGTCGCTTCAAGGTCCTGGCGGTACTGGATTTTGCCGGAGCCGGTGGCGGAACGGAGATTGCCGATACGGCGGTGGGCGTCTCGGAAGGTTCAGGCTGGGTGAACAGTGCCATGAAGTCTGCGGTCAACCTGTTCATGGGCTTCACGCCCACGGCGGGGCAAATGGGGGTGCTCTATGATCTGCAGCCTGCCAACGCACGCAATCTCGCGACCGGCAGCAACAGTTATCCGCGCCTGCGCTTTGCCGGCACCGGCTGGCAGTACGCGGGGGTGACCAAGCCGTTCATTTCCGGTGCGGATGACAGTGTGGTGCCCCTGCACAGCGCCTGTGGTGCCGCAAGTGCCGGAGCGTATGACTCCTGCAGTCGCAGCATTCAGCCCAATGGCGTGATCACCAGCGTCAGCAAGGCACCGTCCAGCCTGTGGTACAACCATTATGCGGTGCTCATGGGCGAGAAGACCAACCACGGAGCGGCCATCAATACCACCAGCGGGAACGAATATGCCACCGTGTCCAACAACTTCAGCCGCAATGGCATCACCGTGGACTTTGCCACCAAGACCGAGCGCAAGTGGTGGAGTTGGGGCAAGAAAGTCCGTTGGGTGAAGAATGGCTCGTCCAAGAGCATGTCTGCCAATGTGTACGACACCCTGAACAACTGATGGATCTATTTCAGGCCGACGCCACGGAAGGCGTCTGTCGCCGAATGGCGACGTCCAACCTGCTGAAAATACTCCATATTTTGCCCTGTGGCTCAAGGTTGTTGCCGGATGGCGACACTTTGTCTGCCTGACGTCCGTGAATCGGTACCGGGCGGGCAGTCGGTCAAATGATTAAGCCAATTTGTCTTTATAAAACAACAAGATAATTATCCTGGCACGATGCTCGCTTTATGCGGACTGTCCGAAAGGACATTTCAGGATCATACGGAGATAACAGGATGAAGAAACTTGCATTGGCCTTTGCGGCCGGGTTGGCCGTTTCAGCGGCACAGGTCTGGGCGGATGAAGCCGCCGTGGATACACAGTTCAAGGCACTGGATGCAGATCAGAATGGTGTGATCACGGAACAGGAAGCCACTCAGGCTCCCGAAGTCGCCAAGGCATTCAAGAAGCTCGACGTCAACAAGGATGGGCAGCTGACCAAGGAGGAGTTTGCCGGGCTCTTCGCCTGACCCTGAATAGACTGTAAACGGTTCGTTGGCACGTACGTTCGGCGGCCCCTTCCCCGGGGGACCGCCTTTTTTGTGTCCGGCTCGTGACCCGTGTTGCCCTTCAGGCGGGCGTTTTCTGCCCGGTGGCTGAAGGCTTGAAATGCACCGGCTCCAGTTGATGCCGGTGAAGCAGCTTGTAGAAATCCGTGCGATTGCGTCCGGCAATGCGTGCCGCATCGGTGACGACACCTTCGGTGAGTGTCAGCAGGCGCACCAGATAGCGATGTTCCGCGTCGTCGCGGACTTCGGCCAACGTGGGCAGCAGGCTGTCGGAGCTCTGTCCCAGTGCATCGTCCACCAGCGCTGCGCTGATGACCGGCCCGGGACTGAGCGCAACCAGGCGCTGAATCACGTTCTGCAGCTGGCGGATATTGCCGGGCCAGTGCCAGGCCGTCAGTCGATGCAGTGCCTCGCGGGAGAGGCTGCGCACGTTGCCGGCCCATCCCTGAGCACGGGCCTCGCTGAGAAACTGCTGAGCCAGTAACGGAATGTCTTCCCGTCGTTCACGCAGCGGGGGCAGGTGCAGGTTGACCACATTGATACGATAGAACAGGTCCTCGCGGAATGCCTTGTCCCGGACGGCCTGCTCAAGATCCACATGCGTGGCGGAGATGATGCGGGCATCGGCGCAGACCGGCGTATCGGCCCCCACCGGACGGACTTGCTTGTCCTGCAGCGCCCGCAACAACTTGACCTGAAGAGGCAGGGGCATTTCCCCGATTTCATCCAGAAACAGTGTGCCGCCGCTGGCCTGCCTGAACAGACCGTCCCGGGCCCGGGTGGCACC
>RFIV01000300.1 GCA_003695085.1 Gammaproteobacteria bacterium | reverse complement strand
TCCGATTTCGGCGCCGAACTGATATTCGAGGTTGAAGATCAGGGGCCGGGGCTGAGCGAAGCGGATCAGCACAGTATTTTCGACAAGGGGGTCTCCAGCAAGGAAGGCGAGGCACATGGTTACGGGCTGCATCTGGTGCGCCAGTGGGTGCAGCGCTTTCGTGGTATGATCACGGTGGAAACGGCCGAATCGGGCGGGGCCCGGTTCATTGTCTATCTGCCCAAAGAACAACAACAGTCGTGAAGTGATGCAGAAGCAAATTCGTGTAGTTATTGCCGAAGATGACGTCCAGATTGCCGAAATTACCCGGCGTTTTCTCGATCGCGTTGAGGGTTTCGAACTGGTGGGCGTCGCGCACGATCTGGCCCAGACCCGGGATTGTGTGGAAGTCTTCAGCCCGGACCTGTTGCTGCTCGACATCCAGTTCCCGGAAGGCACCGGACTGGAACTGTTGCGTGAACTGCGTGCCGCGGATCATCCGGTGGATGTGATCCTCATCACCGGTGCCCGGGAAGTGGACGCCGTGCGCGAGGCCCTGCACCGGGGGGTGTTCGACTACATTCTCAAGCCGCTGGTCTTCGAGCGCCTGGAGAAGGCGTTGGTGCAGTACCGCCAGCATGTGGAGAAGCTGCATCAGCTCGAAGAGCTGGCACATCAGTCCGATGTGGACGCCCTGCTGCCCCGCGAGCCCGCTGACAGTCCGGCCCGGGGAAACACCGGGCGTACCCTTCCCAAGGGCATCGACGAACTGACGCTGGCCAATGTCCGGGCGCTCTTTGCATCATCCCGCGAGTCCTGCAGTGCCGAAGAGGCCGGACAAAAGCTTGGCGCCAGCCGGATCACGGCACGCCGCTATCTGGAGTACCTGGTATCGGTCGGCGAGCTGAAAGCCCAGATCAGCTACGGCTCTGTCGGCCGACCGGAGCGGCGATACCAGAAGATCTGACGGGGCTTATTCTGCCCGCGTCAGTGTGTCACCATCCGTGTGCTCGAAACGGCGGCCATAGATATCCAGCAGGGTGGTTTCCGAATACGTCATGCGATCACCGGTCACCTCCACGGTATGCGCAAAACGCAATGTCCGTGCGTTTTGTTGCAGGAATGGTGTTTGGCCAATATCCGACGCATCCGCGCTGACCTCGAAGATCCAGGTGTTTCCGTCCTGGCGCACCGTTCCACGAGCGATCACAGAGATACCGCGTGGAATCGTGAACGTCTGGGTGATGGCGCCGGTTGCCGGTTCCCAGATCCAGTAGCCGGTTTCGTTATGGAAGACCTTGTCATTGGACTTGCGGCGCACAATCTGATGGTAATGCACGGCGATCAGCGTCTGGGACTCGGCATTGGTCACATCACCGGCAGGTGAAACGACCAGCGTTTCGTAGAACGGGTTTTCCTCGGGCCCGTCCGGTTCCGGGGCCACATCCATGCCTTCACGTCCCTTCCAGGTGCCGATCAGTGCGGCCAGCGGGCCGTAATCCACGTCATGATCCGGATGCATGTTGAACTCCTGTTGGTTGCATGCGTGTTGACGGTCTTGTCATCATCCGCTGTCCACGATATCGCAAAATTGCGCCGGACGGTACAGCCCGGATCAAGTCCGGCTCGCCTGAATCAGATACAGCGCCGCACTCAGGCCCGCCACGCCAAACAGCATGGTCATGATCACGATCTGATACTTGACTGCCAGAAGCGGGCTCACACCCGACAGAATCTGCCCCGTCATCATACCCGGCAGGGCCACCAGCCCCACCGCCAGCAGGGTGTTGGTCACCGGAATCATGGCCGCCTCCAGGGCAATCCGTCGCGCCTCCGCTCGCGATCGGCCGCGTTCACGCTCCGCTTGCAGCCGCTCGGCAGACAGACTCACGGCGTTCATGGCGGCACTGAACACCATTCCGCCCAGCGGGATCAGGTAGCGCGGGTTATACCAGGGCTCAACCCCGATGACCACCTGGGTGATCAGGGCCAGCACCGGCAGGCTCACCAGAATGACCGCAAGCCACGCCTGGCCGAAAGCCTGGTGACGGTGCGTTTCCACCGTGCGCGTGGCGATCCAGGCGGCCACCGTGCCCATGAACAGCAGCACCGCACCGATCACCGTCGGATGGTTGCTGTCAAACAGCAGCACCAAAACATAGCCGATGGCCAACAGCTGAACGAGCATGCGCACCAGGGCCAGCAGCCCCGTGCGGGCCTTGCCCTGCCACTGCATCAGAAGCCCCACTACCATCAACGGCGGCACAAACGTCAGCGCCAGCTCCAGGGGGGATATGTCAGGGATGGGGGCGGCCATGGTTAAACCGGACAGGTTGATATCGGGTCGTTATACCACGGTCCTGCGTAAAAGAGGAGAGGCCCGGCGGCGGGGCGCGATCAATCATGACACGGAAGTGTATAAAAGTTAATCAAATTGGAGCAGGACAGACTGAACCAAATGCGCGGGCAGCCCTCCAAGTCCGTACACGCAGAGAGGAGAAACACCATGAAAACGCAAATCAAAACACAATCACTTATTCTTGCCGCTGCCCTGATCCTGCCGATGGGGGCCTTTGCCGGGGACGATGGTCTGGCCGACCAGCGCTCGAACGATAACAGCTGGATCACTCAGCACACGATGAAAGCCGACATGCAGGATACATCAGACAAGATGGCCGCGACCGACCTGAATACCTTGCCGCCGACTGCTGCCGGCCGGACTACATCCATGGAGGATGAATACAGCGGAGTTCGACCTGCCGGGCTCACTGCCCATGAGTACAAGGTTCGGATATTCGGTGCAAATTGAACACTGTAATCACACCGGCAACGGATGGGGCTGACAGACCTCACCCGTTGCTGTTACCAGGACGTTTATTTTAAGGCAGCCCGGCCTGCCAGAAGCTCCATTGCCGGATGGTCATGATCCACGTCAAACTGTCGGTCGAAGGTTGTGATACATTAGAGCCAGCCCGATCCGACGGAACTGTTTTTCATGGCCAGGCACATCCTGCTGATTCTCATCCTAGTCCTTGCGCCATCGCTCAAGGCCGGGCAGCCCGTGGCACCGGTGGAGTCTGTGCCTGTTGTCAGCCCGATGAAGCATGGGGCATGGATGTTCATGCGTGCCAACACGCATGAGCAGTGCAAGTCCCCCGACTGCCAGACCCAGTGCCAGATTCAGGTTCAATGGCCTGCGGTCGTCCCGCCTGGCATTGCAATGCGGAACGAACACGCCGTCCTCCCGGGGCATCACCTGACCGGGCTCTACCATCCTCCTGATCTCGAGAATTTCCTGCGCCCACCGCTGTTCTTCGCCTGAAAGCAGACCGTATTCATTTAATAACGTATTTGCTGAGTCTAAATTTCAGGAGAACAGCATGAAAATCGCATTCAGATGGATG
>RFIV01000299.1 GCA_003695085.1 Gammaproteobacteria bacterium | reverse complement strand
GTCCAATGCCGCCTGGTTCTCGGTACCGGCGTTTACGTTGCCAGAGTTTCGCTGGGAGGCGATTCTGTTCATGATCCCGGTGGCCATCGCCCCGGCAATCGAGCACATCGGGGATGTGCTGGCGATCAGCAACGTGACAGGCAAGAACTACATCCGCAAACCGGGGCTGCATCGCACGCTGGCGGGGGACGGTGTGGCCACATCGCTGGCCGCATTTCTGGGTGGGCCGCCCAATACCACCTATTCGGAGGTGACGGGAGCTGTGATGTTGACCAAGCAGGATAATCCCCGGATCATGACCTGGGCAGCCGTGACGGCCATTGCGCTTGCGTTTCTCGGCAAGTTTGGCGGAGCGCTTCAAACGATTCCGGTACCGGTTATGGGGGGCATTCTCATTCTGCTGTTCGGTTCCATCGCCGTGGTGGGCCTGAATACGCTGATTCGTAATCAGGTGGATCTGGCCGAGCCGCGCAACCTGGTGATCGTGTCTGTCACGCTGGTCTTCGGAATCGGCGGCATGGTCATCGGAAATGGCGACCTGAATCTGAAAGGCATTTCCCTGTGCGGTTTCGTGGCCATCATGCTCAATCTCATCTTGCCACGCTCGGAGGCTGACAAGAATGCGGTGCATGAGCTGACGCAAATGAAGGAAGAGGCGGCCTGATCGGGCGTTGCCGTGAAGGGCTCCCCTTTAATTCACTGAATCGAAAAAAGCCGGCACCGAGAGGGCCGGCTTTTCTGGTTCTGATGCTGCAGGGCAGGTGGGCGGGTGCGGCCCTTGGAAACAGGGCCTTTAGAAACAGGCTTCGCCGTGGCCCAGGGGCGGCAATCCAAGCCACTTGGCCACCGTCTGTCCCATATCCGCAAACGTTTGCCTTTCACCCAGCGCTGCAGCCGGGGTGTCAGGTCCGAAGAACACTACCGGGACGTGCTCACGTGTATGATCCGTACCGGTCCAGGTCGGATCACAGCCGTGGTCCGCAGTGATCAGGACGAGATCACCGGGCTGGAGTCTGGCTTCCAGTTCGGGCAAGCGTTGATCGAAAGCCTCCAGAGCATGCGCATAGCCGGGAACATCGCGACGGTGGCCATACTGCATGTCAAAATCCACAAAGTTCGTGAATACGATGCTGCCCTCCGGGGCCTCCTCCATGGCAGCCAGCGTGGCATCGAACAGTGCCATGTTACCGTTCGCCTTGATCTTTCGCGTGATCCCCTTGTGCGCGAAGATATCGGCAATCTTGCCGACGCTGATCACTTCACGCCCATTCTCCACTGCAATGTCCAACAGTGTCGGCGCATGGGGTGGGGTGGTGTAATCCCTGCGATTGCCTGTTCGCTGGAAGGTTTCACGCGTTTCTCCGACAAAGGGTCGGGCGATCACGCGGCCCACTTTCCATTGATCGACCAGCTCGCGCGCGACTTCGCATACTTCATACAACCGATCCATGCCAAAATGCTCCTCATGTGCCGCGATCTGAAACACGGAGTCTGCCGAGGTGTAGCAGATCGGTTTGCCCGTGCGGATATGCTCTTCACCATAGCGCTGGATGATCTCTGTCCCCGAGGCATGGCAATTACCCAGAATGCCGGGCAGTTTGCACCGTTCAATCAGTGCATTGACCAGTTCTTCGGGAAAGCTCGGTGGGCCCGGGGGAAAGAACCCCCATTCAAACTCAACAGGCAAGCCGGCAATTTCCCAATGTCCGGAAGGGGTATCCTTGCCATAGCTTCGCTCGCGGGCATAGCCCCAGGCGCCTTCGGCGTGTGGGTTGGCTTCCAGACCGGAAATTGGCTGGCTGCTGCTGGCGACCAGCGCATTGAGCAGGCCAAGCCGCTCGAGATTGGGAGTCCTGAGCGGCCCCTTGCGCAGTCCGTCACGATCGGCTTCACCTTTTATGGCCGCTTCCCAGATGTGCCCCAGTGTATTGCTGCCCCGGTCTCCATACTTGTCGGCATCTTCCGCATCTCCGATTCCCAGAGAATCCAGCACAAGAATTATGGTGCGGCTCATTTTGAGACCTCCCCGGTCAAGCGCTTGAGAATGACAGGGCTTGCATCGTAGTGATCGCCCAGTTCAATGGCGTTCTGGTAGGCTTCAATGGCTCGGCGTGCATCATCTTCTGTGCGCGCATGTACCCGCGCAATGGTCTCACCCGCAGAGACCCGGCTGCCCAGCGGACGAATCCGGTCAAATCCCACGGCGTGGTCGATGCTGTCCTGCGGGCGGGTGCGTCCTCCGCCCAGGGCGACGACTGCCAGGCCAATGTCGCGTGTCTGCATGCGGGTCAACACACCATCAGCCGGGGCCGGAATGTCCATGACAACCGGTGCGGACTCGAGATAATCCTCTGGCTTTTCACAGAAATCATTCGGTCCGCCCAGTGCGGATACCATGCGTGCAAACACATCACGCGCCTGGCCGCTCGTCAGTGCCGTTTCGGCGCGGGTACGTGCGTCATCCAGGTCTTCAGTAAGGCCCCCCGCGACCAGCATTTCGGCAGCGAGGGAGAGTGTGACTTCATGCAAGCGCGGGCAAATGTACCGGTTCTCCAGGTAAGCCAGCGTCTCTCTTATTTCAACGGCGTTACCGGCGGTATGACCCAGCACCTGGTTCATGTCAGTAATCAATGCGTGGGTGCGCACGCCGGCCCCGTTGGCCACATCGACGATGCTGCGGGCCAGTTCGTCGGCCATCTGGAAAGTATCGGCAAAGGCGCCGTTGCCGGTCTTGACGTC
>RFIV01000298.1 GCA_003695085.1 Gammaproteobacteria bacterium | reverse complement strand
GGTCAACCCGCTGCGCACCCGGCTCGTAAGCGCGCTGGGCGGCGAGCAGCGCAGGGTCTTCCAGCAGTTACCGGCCACCAGCCAGATGCTCGAGAGCGCACTTTCGGACAGCCTGGCCACCACACTGTGGACAATTGCCATCAGTCTGGTACTGGCGACGCTCCTGACCGTGCTGATGATCCGGGTCGTCGTGCGACCGCTGCACGCGGTGGTGGATACGATGGAAGATATTGCTCAGGGAGGGGGTGATCTGACCCGCAGGCTGCATTACAGCGGACGCGATGAACTGGGTCGACTCGCCCACGCGTTCAATCGCTTTGTCGGACTGATCCGGGACATTTGTCTGGGCATCAACCAGGCCGCCGGGGAGCTCAATTCGGCTGCGGGCGAACTCAACCGGGCCGCACGTTCTGGCACACAGGCCATTGATGCTCAGCGCGCTGAATTCGAGGCTGTTGCTTCAGCCACCGAGGAGCTGTCTGCCAGCTTTGCCCAGGTTGCACAAACCGCCGATACGCTCAGTGGCAATGCCACCCGCGTTGAAGACGGGTCCGAACGGGGGCGCACTCAGCTGGAACAGACGATCGGGCAACTCAGCAACATGGCCGCACAGATGGAGGCCTCCTCGGCCAGCATGGCCGCCCTGGCACAAGACAGCCAGAAAGTGTCTGAGGTATTGACGGTCATCAACACCATTGCGGAACAAACCAACCTGCTGGCCCTGAATGCGGCAATTGAAGCGGCCCGGGCGGGTGAACATGGCCGTGGCTTTGCCGTGGTGGCTGATGAGGTCCGGCAACTGGCCATGCGGACGCGGGACTCCACCGAAGAGATTCGCGCCATCATGGAATCCTTGCAGCAAGGTGCCGCCGATACCGAGGCCAAAATGAGTGCCAGCAACAACCTGTCCCGCGCCTCGCTCGAAGCGATCAGGCAGGTGGAGCAAATCTTCGAAGACACGCATCACGCCATTACCGAAGCAGCAGGACTCATCGCTCAGGTACACGCATCAGCGGATCAGCAAGCCCGGACGGCCCAGGACATCGCCAGCCGCATGCATACGGTGGAGGAGTTGCTGCTCAGCAGCCAGACCCAGGTCAGCGCCACCAATGAATCGGCTGCAACCGTGGCCCGGCTGGCGGAGGCCATCAGCCAGCAGGTGGGGCAATTCCGGACCTGAGATCCAGTACCCGGAACTGCTCGCGGATGGCCGCCACCGGCAGCATCAGGCCGCCACACTGAAGCGGTGCCGGCCTGAGCCCGCAGCGGTGAAAGGCCTCATCCCATGCCATGAGGGTTGTCCGGTCCGGATGCCCGAGCGTACAGGGCAGGCTTGGATCCAGCCCCTTGAGAAGCCCTTCCACCAGGCACGACCAGGCGACCGTGCGTGCCTCCTCATCGCCCGCAAAACCGAAGTCGAACCGGCTGAACCAGTGCAGCGCACTGCAATCGACCAAGCCTGTATCGCAGGGCAGAATGTCACCCCGTTCGAGCACCCGTTTGCGAGCCGCCTCGCGCGACCAGCAATGCGGTTGGCTGTCATCCACCAGGATGGTGCCCGGACGCACATCATCGATATCGATCACGTTGGCCTGGCTCGTGGCCGTCACCAGCACATCGGCGCTGTAAGCCGGATGATCGAAAGGCAGGGCCTCACCGGGAGGGGCCTCCACGATATTGACCGGGCAGCTGGCCGGAATGCGCATATCCCGGACCAACTGCTCCATGCGCCCTCTTTGCCGCGGGCGATCCACCAGCATGAGCCGCCCGGGCCACTGCCCTCGCAAGGCCATCAGATTGAGCAGGCCTTCGCCGATGCCACCCATGCCAATGAGGGCCACGGAGCGACTGCGCCAGTGCTGACCGGTTTCGGCCAGCGCCTTGAGCACAGTTTCCCAGACACAGACGACGGTGACGGAATGACCGATGGTAATCTCGGTACCCGTGCCCCGGGCCAGGGGCAACAGTCGTTTGCCATAACGGCTCAGTGCACCGTTCAGGCCTCCGAGGCATACAACCTTCGCACCAAAACGCGTGGCCAGGGGAAAGGCCTCGTTCATCAGAATATGTCGTGCGACCGGCGTCCGGCGGGGGTTGAGCATATCGCCAGCATGCACCGGCAAAAACATCATGCCCGCGGTCAGTCCCGGAATCCGCACCACCTCCAGCAGCAGAGGCCGCAAGCACCGCAGGAGCTGATCCTGATCGGCTTCATCCAGACGGTCAGCCCATGGAAAAAAGCAGGTCAGATCGGCGGGAGAGCGAGGATGGGTAATCAGAATGACATCTATCTGATCCGGTACGACGTCCGGTTTGAGTGTGTAGAACCACTCGGGCGACCCGGCGGCATCAAGCCATGAAAGTGATTCGCCCCGGGCAATACACGCCTTTTTGTCTTGCATCAGCTTCATACTCCCTATTCTGTGCAGCGTGGGCAAACTTCCTGTACGCCTTGCCCGGAAAGAGTATGGCCTTAACGCTTGTTTTTTGCCAATTCAAGAAAAAAGCCCGGACACGCCGGGCTTTCAGAAGTGTGAAGCAGTTCCGCTTGCAGCTCAGTAAGAGCGCTCGGAGGGCTCCTTGTCCATCTCGAAGGCACTGTGCAGGGCCCGCACAGCCAGCTCCAGGTACTTCTCGGCAATCACGACAGACACCTTGATTTCGGAGGTGGAAATCATCTGGATATTGATGCCTTCCTCGGAAAGCTTTTCGAACATCTTTGATGCCACACCCGCATGCGAGCGCATGCCCACGCCGACAATGGACACCTTGGCAATCTTGTCATCACCGATCACTTCACGCGCCCCCAGCTCTTCACGGGTCTTTTCGAGTATCTCGAGCGTGCGCTTGAAATCGTTGCGGTGCACGGTGAAGGTAAAGTCGGTATGGTTATCCTTGCCCACGTTCTGGACGATCATGTCCACTTCAATGTTGGCGTCACTGACCGGCTTGAGAATGCGCGAGGCCACACCCGGAACATCCGGCACCCCGGCCAGCGTGAGCTTGGCTTCGTCACGGTTAAAGGCAATGCCTGAAACAAGCGGTTGTTCCATGGTTTCATCATCCTCCAGGGTAATCAGGGTGCCCGGTCCCTCTTCGAAACTCGAGAGCACGCGCAGGGGTACATTGTATTTGCCGGCAAACTCCACAGAACGGATCTGCAGCACCTTCGAGCCCAGGCTGGCCATTTCCAGCATTTCCTCGAAGGTGATCTTCTCCAGCCGCCTCGCAGAGTCCACCACGCGCGGATCGGTGGTATAGACACCGTCGACGTCGGTATAGATCTGGCACTCATCTGCCTTGAGTGCGGCCGCCAGGGCCACCGCCGTGGTATCCGAGCCACCCCGGCCCAGCGTCGTGATATTGCCCTGCTCATCCACCCCCTGGAACCCGGCCACGATCACGACATTGCCCTGTTCAAGATCAGCGCGCATGTTGCGGTCATCAATGTGCTGGATGCGTGCCTTGGTGTGCGCGCTGTCCGTCAGGATCTTCACCTGCCCGCCGGTATAGGAGCGTGCGCCCATGCCTCGCTTGTGCAGAGCCATGGCAAGCAGTGCGATGGTCACCTGCTCGCCGGTAGACACCAGCACATCCATCTCGCGGGGGGTCGGATTATCAGTAATAGCGTGCGCCAGCCCGATCAGGCGATTGGTTTCGCCCGACATGGCCGACACGACGACCACGACATCGTGGCCCTCCTTGCGAAAGCGCGCCACCCGATCGGCGACCGCTTCAATACGCTCCACCGTGCCAACCGACGTGCCCCCGTACTTCTGTACGATTAATGCCATAGTTGGTCTTTACCCAGTTGTTTCGATGCTGTTATGACAAAAGCGACCGGATCCAGTCCCGCGCTGCCTCGAGCGCGCCGGGCAGAGCCTGGGCATCGGTGCCCCCCCCCTGCGCCATGTCCGGACGGCCACCGCCTTTCCCTCCCACCTTCGGAGCGACTTCACGGATCAGATCACCCGCCTTGATCTGGCTGGTCAGATCCTGGGTCACTCCGGCCACCAGAACGACCTTGTCGCCCTCCACGGTGGCCAGCAGCACGACGGCTTTCTTGAGCTTGTTTTTCAGTTGGTCGGCTGTATCCATGAGCGCCTTGCGGTCCGCGCCTTCCAGTGAGGCGACAAGCACCCTGGCATCCCCGACCGTTTCGGCCTGAGAGGCCAGATCGGCACCGGCCGCACTGGCCAGCTTGCCCTTGAGGCGCTCAATTTCCTTTTCCAGTTCTTTCTGGCGATCAAACAGGCCATGGACCTTTTCCGCCAGATTGTCACGGCTGCCCTTCACCAGTGCAGCGATGTCACGCAGTGTGGCTTCCGAGCGGGCGATCCACTTCTCGGCCTCGACACCGGTCAGGGCTTCAATCCGGCGTACACCTGCCGAGATACCCGCTTCCGAGACGATGATGAAGGTGCCGATATCACCCGTGCGGCTGACGTGTGTGCCGCCGCAGAGTTCCACCGAGAAGTTGTCTTCCCCCATGCTCAATACACGGACAGTGTCCCCGTATTTTTCGCCAAACAGCGCCATCGCGCCCATTTCGCGGGCACTGTCCATGTCTGTCACGGTGGTGGTGACCGGTGTATTCGCGCGAATCTGCTGATTGACGAGCGCCTGGATCTTCTCCAGTTCTTCCGGCGTCACCGCCTCGAAGTGTGCAAAGTCAAAGCGCAGGCGCTGAGCGTTGACCAGTGATCCCTTCTGCTGCACATGCTCGCCCAGTACCTTGCGCAGCGCCGCATGCAGCAGGTGTGTCGCCGAGTGATTGAGAGCCGTCGCCTTGCGCAGCTGGCGGTCCACTTCGGCGTTGACGGTATCACCGTTCCGGAGCGTGCCGGACTTCACCACCACGTGATGCACAATCAGCTCGCCCTGCTTCTGGGTATCGACCACTTCCACGGTGGCCGCGTCACTGGTCAGCGTGCCGGTGTCTCCGACCTGACCACCGGACTCGCCGTAGAAAGGCGTCTCATCCAGCACGACCAGCCCTTTCTCGCCCTCAGCCAACTGCTCTGTCTGCTGGCCTTCCGCGTTGACCAGGGCCACCACATGGGCAGAACCGGCGAGCGCTTCATATCCGGTAAAGACGGTCTTGCCCTCTACCTTGATGGCAGCGTTATAGTCCACATCAAACTTCGAGGCGGCCCGGGCACGCTCGCGCTGCTCGGCCATGGCGGCTTCGTAACCTTCCATGTCCAGCGTCAGGTTGCGCTCGCGGGCAATATCATTGGTCAGGTCTACCGGAAAGCCATAGGTATCATACAGGGTGAACACGGTCTTGCCCGGAATGACCTTGCCGTCAAGCTTCTCGATGTCTTCCTCGAGCAGGCGCATGCCCTTGTCGAGGGTCTTGGCGAACTGTTCCTCTTCAAGCAGCAGCACCCGCTGTACCATGTCCTGCGCCTTGACCAGCTCGGGATAGGCCTCACCCATGGCGTCACACAGTGCCGGGACCAGCTTGTGGAAGAACGGCTCGCGCGCACCCAGCTTGTGCCCGTGGCGGATGGCCCGGCGGATGATACGCCGCAGGGTGTAGCCCCGTCCGTCGTTGGACGGCATGACACCGTCAGCAATCAGGAACGAGCAGGAGCGGATATGGTCGGCGATCACACGCAGAGAAGACTCGGTCGTGGGCACCCCCCCCAGCAACTCCGACGCGGCACCCAGAATGCTCTGGAACAGGTCGATCTCGTAGTTGGAGTGCACGCCCTGCATGACCGCGGCGATTCGCTCCAGCCCCATGCCGGTATCGACCGATGGCTTGGGCAGCGGCTCGCGGGTACCGTCCTTCTGCTGGTTGAACTGCATGAAGACGAGGTTCCAGATCTCGATATAGCGGTCGCCGTCTTCTTCCGGGCTGCCAGGCGGGCCACCCCAGACGTCCGGGCCGTGATCAAAAAAGATTTCGGTGCACGGGCCGCAGGGGCCGGTATCACCCATCTGCCAGAAGTTGTCCTTGTCACCCAGGCGACTGAAACGGTTCGGGTCCACGCCGATCTGATTCAGCCAGATGTCCTCGGCTTCCTGGTCTGAATGGTGCACGGTGACCCACAGCTTTTCCTTGGGCAGGCCCAGCTCCTCGGTGAGGAAGGTCCAGGCGAAGCGAATGGCATCTTCCTTGAAATAGTCACCGAAGCTGAAGTTGCCGAGCATCTCGAAAAAGGTATGGTGGCGTGCCGTATAGCCCACGTTCTCAAGATCGTTGTGCTTGCCACCCGCCCGGACACAGCGCTGCGAACTGGTCGCCCGGGTGTAGGGGCGCTTCTCCAGCCCAAGGAACACATCCTTGAACTGGTTCATCCCGGCGTTGGTAAACAACAGCGTCGGGTCGTTGGCAGGCACCAGAGAACTGCTGGGCACGATGGTATGCCCGTTCCGCTCGAAAAACTTCAGAAACGCGCTTCGGATATCAGCTGTTTTCATACCTTTTCCATTTGTCCGGGATCAGACGGCAAAGCCCGATCTTATCAGCAAGTCAGCCGCGTACTCTACCACAGATGCAGAAGGTGAGAAATTCCCCGCAGTTTATATGCCCGTTCACACAAAAAACCCGGCCGAAGCCGGGTCAGTTGCCATGACGGGCGCTGTCCATGTCATACAGCGACTACTCTCTGGCATCATACCCCATCAGATCGAGCATGACGCAGGCCACCACTGCGGTGGCAATAAAGCCGAACAGGAAGATGACGGGCATGGACGCATAGCCCAGAATCGTCCAGATCAGTGATTCCAATGCACTCATATCCGCCTCCTAATCCCAACCTTCGACGCCACTCATGTCAGGCAGCTTGTGCGCGATGCCCTTGTGACAGTCGATACAGGTCTTTTCGCCTTCCGCCAACGCGGTGCTGTGCTGCTTGACCGCCCGGCGCCCTTGTTCACTGAAGTCCATGTAATCAAAATTGTGGCAGTTCCGGCACTCCCGGGAGTCGCTTTCCTTCATGCGTTGCCACTCACGCTCCGCCATCTCCCGACGATGTGTCAGGAATTTTTCCCGGGTATCGATGAACCCGGTGATCTTGCCCCAGACTTCCTTGCTCGCCTGAATCTTGCGCACAATCTTGTGCGTCCAGTCCTTGGGCACGTGACAGTCCGGGCAGGTCGCCCGTACACCGGACCGGTTCGAGTAATGAATCGTCTCCCTGTATTCCTGGTAAACATTGTCCTCCATTTCGTGACAACTGATACAGAACTGCTCGGTGTTGGTGGCTTCAAGCGCCGTGTTGAAGCCCCCCCAGAAGATGACCCCGCCGAAGAATCCGATGGCCAGCAGCAATGAAAGTGCGGCGCCGGATGGCGACTTCAGCATGGTCCAGTAACGTCTGAACATGGCGATCCCCCTTATTCCGGCTTGAGTGCTTCAACGGGCTGGAACTTGTTGTCCACCAGCGGTCTTGCATCGGCCTGCGGCGCATGACACTGATTGCAGAAATAGCGCCTGGGCGATACATCGGACAGCGTTTGACCGTCACGTGTTTCAAAGTGGGTCAGACTGATCTTGGTAGCGCCATACTTCTTGTAGTTCTTCCAGCTGTGACAGGAGAGACACTTGTTGGCGCTCAGAGATATCTCATAACCGCGAATGGTATGCGGAATCAGCGGCGGCTGGTGCAGGTAGTCCCGCTCCAGAGGCGCCCGGTCCTTCGGATACTTTTTCATCTCGTCGGCCGGGCGCGGCTGGGCCAGGTCATCCAGTCCGCGCAGCGAGGCAATCCCTCCGGTATCGTCTGCCATGGACGGCGCACTCCACAGTGCAGTCATGGCGCTGAGCATCATTACGGGCAGCATTTTTTTCATGGCTTGATCTCCACAGTTTGAAGCGGCTCGGAGGCCTTTCTCCGGCTTCCTATTTCGAATACGTTCTCGGGGCAGACATCCACACAGCGGCCGCAAAGCGTGCAGGCCGGATCACGAATGACCGGTTCTGCGCCGATGTCCTTGAGCGGTATCTTGATGACCTGAGGTTCCGGGCAGGCCTTGTAGCAGGCCATGCAGTCGTCGCATTTCTCGCGTGCAGGCAGACGGATTTTCAGCCAGCCGAAGCGATTGACCAGAGCATAGAAGGAGCCGACCGGACACAGCGTGCCGCACCAGCCATCCCTGCGGATCACAAGATCAAACAGGAAGATGGCCAGAAGCATCCACAAGCCGGTCAGACTGCCGAGCGTGATCACCCGGATACTGAGGGTAATGGGATTCACCCACTCCCACACCAGCGATCCGGTGGCCGCTGCACCCAGCAGGACACCCGCCAGCACGGCATAGCGCCCCTTCGGGTTGCCGGGGCGGGTGGGCAGATTGAGCCGATGCCGTGTCCAGGACGCGGCATCCGTGACCAGATTGACCGGGCACACCCAGCTGCAGAACAGTCGCCCGCCCAGCAGCAGGTAGATGGCCAGCACAATCGCTCCGCCCACCAATGCCATGGTTGCCGGCCAGTGGCCGGCCACCATCGACTGCAGCAAGGTCAGCGGATCACTCAGCGGCACCGTGTCCAGCAACAGGCTGGCACTCAGGTTGCCCTTGAGAATCCACACACCCAGCCACGGCCCGCTGGCAAACATGGCCAGCACGAGCACCTGGGACAGTCGCCGCAGCAGCAACCAGCGCTGAGCACGCCAGAAGCCCTTGGCCTGAATCGCCTTCTGGCTCACACCCGGGTTCATGAGGCATCCTCCTGTTCCCAACTGATGCGGTAGTGTGCACCCAGCTCGCCCTGAGCGGACTTGCGCGGCAACACCTTGATCGCGGCCTCCTCCAGGACACAGGCATGCTCGCACTTGCCGCAACCGGTGCAAACATCCGAGTGAACCGTTGGTTCAAAAATCGCGTGTTTGCCGGTACGCACATTGCGGTGTAGTTCAAGCGTTATCGCCTCATCAATCAGCGGGCAGACCCGATAGCACACATCGCAACGCAGGCCGAGCAGGTTGAGGCAGTTTTCCCGATCCGTAAGCACTGCCACGCCCATGCGTGCTTCGTTGATGTCTGTCAGCTCCGGATCCAGCGCGCCCGTCGGGCACGCCTTCACACACGGGATGTCCTCGCACATCTCGCACGGCACCTTGCGGGCATTGAAGACCGGGGTGCCCGTAGCCAGGGGTGACAGAAACTCTGCCAACCCCAGCGTGTCCCAGGGGCAATCCTCCACACAGCGGCCGCAGCGCACACAGGCTGCGAGAAAGTCCGGTTCCTCAAGCGCACCCGGCGGCCTCAGCCACACACCGCCACTGGCCTTCCCTTTCTGGCTTTGCAGGCCCAGAAAAAGCGTGGTCAGTCCGGCCGCACAGGCATACTGCATGCCTTGGGCAATGGCCTTGCGGCGTGCCGGATTGACAGGTGGCTTTGGGTCACGTCGGGTACGCATGGGTCAGACTCCGCGATATCAGGCTTTCAGAACCTTGACGGCGCACTTCTTGTAGTCGGTTTCCTTGGACAATGGATCCGTGGCATCCAGTGTCAGCTTGTTGACCAACTGCCGTGCATCGAAGAAAGGCATGAAAACCAGCCCCTTGGGCGGACGGTTACGTCCCCGGGTCTCCACGCGGGTGCGCACTTCGCCCCGGCGAGAGATCACCCGCACCTCATCGCCGCGACGCAGGCCGCGCGCCCTGGCATCATCCGGGTGCATGAACACCACTGCATCCGGGAAGGCGCGGTACAGTTCCGGCACCCGACGCGTCATGGAGCCGGAGTGCCAGTGCTCCAGCACGCGCCCGGTACTCAGCCACAGGTCGTACTCGTTGTCCGGGGATTCGGCCGGTGGCTCATAAGGCAGTGCAAAGATCCAGGCCTTGCCATCCGGCTTGCCATAGAAGCGGATACCTTCCCCCTTGGGTACATACGGGTCATAGCCTTCACGGAAGCGCCACTGCGTTTCCTTGCCATTGACAACCGGCCAGCGCAAACCGCGAGCCTTGTGATAATCCTCGAACGGCGCCAGATCATGCCCATGACCGCGGCCGAACGAGGCGTACTCCTCAAACAGCCCCTTCTGAACATAGAAGCCGAAATGGCGCGCTTCGTCGTTCAGGCGATCTTCCGGGATTTCCTCCAGCGCATACTTGTCCACCTGACCATTCCGGTAAAGGATGTCGTACAGGGTCTTGCCGCGGTACTCCGGCTTCTTCGCCAGCAACTCTTCAGGCCATACTTCCTCAACCTTGAAGCGCTTGGAAAACTCCATCAGCTGCCACAAGTCGGAACGCGCACCTTCCGGCGCCTTGACCTGCTGGTACCAGAACTGGGTACGGCGCTCCGCGTTGCCATAGGCCCCTTCCTTCTCCACCCACATGGCGGTGGGCAGGATGAGGTCAGCTGCCTGTGCGGTGACGGTGGGATACGGGTCCGAGACCACAATGAAGTTCTCCGGATTGCGATACCCCGGATAGGTCTCGTTCTCCATGTTGGCCGCCGTCTGCATGTTGTT
This sequence comes from Gammaproteobacteria bacterium, assembly GCA_003695085.1. Lineage (GTDB taxonomy): Bacteria > Pseudomonadota > Gammaproteobacteria > Pseudomonadales > Oleiphilaceae > Thermohahella. The sequence goes on along the minus strand of RFIV01000298.1, from coordinate 1,445 downwards.
GTTACACATGACCCAGTAGGCATTGAGCTTGCCGTCCTTGAGCATGCGGTTCTGCAGTACGGCGTGATAGCCCGGCTTGGGCGGAATGGTGCCCTCGGGCAGCTTCCAGATTTTCTCGGCGATCTTGCGGTGCTTCGGATTCTTGACCACCAGATCGGCCGGCAGACGGTGCGCAAAGGTGCCCACCTCACGCGCCGTGCCGCAGGCGGACGGCTGACCGGTCAGCGAGAACGGGCCATTGCCCGGCTCGGAAATCTTGCCGGTGAGCAGGTGGATGTTGTACACGAGGTTGTTGGCCCATACACCGCGGGTGTGCTGGTTGAAGCCCATGGTCCAGTAGGACACGACCTTGGTCTTGGGGTCGGCGTAGAGCTTGGCCAGCTCGATGAGCTGCTTCTCGGGCACGCCGGACAGCTTGGACACGCTCTTGACGTCATACTGCTTGACGAAGGCAGCATATTCCTCAAATGTAATTTCCTTGGAGCCGCCCTTGCCGGGGTTCTTCGCCTTCTTCTCCAGCGGATGCTCAGGACGCAGACCATAACCGATATCGGTCACACCCATACGGAAATGTGTATGCTTCTTGACAAAGTCCTCGTTCACCGCGCCATTCTCGATGATGTAATTGGCGATGAAGTTGAGGATGGCGAGGTCGGTCTGGGGCGTGAAGACGATACCGTTGTCCGCCAGGTCGAAGCAGCGGTGACGGAAGGTGGACAGCACATGCACGCGCACATGGTCTGCGCTCAGGCGACGATCCGTCAGGCGGGACCACAGAATCGGGTGCATCTCCGCCATGTTGGAACCCCAGAGAACAAAGGCGTCGGCATGCTCCAGGTCATCGTAGCAGCCCATGGGCTCGTCGATGCCGAAGGTGCGCATGAAACCGCCCACGGCGGAGGCCATGCAGTGACGTGCGTTCGGGTCGATGTTGTTGGAACGGAAACCGGCCTTCATCAGTTTGGAGGCGGCATACCCTTCCCACACGGTCCACTGACCGGAGCCGAACATGCCTACAGCGGTCGGTCCCTTCGCCTTAAGGGTTTTCTTGAACTGTTCGGCCATGACGTCAAAGGCTTCGTCCCAGGACACCGGCTCGAACTCGCCGTTCTTGTCATACTTGCCATCGCGCTTGCGCAGCAGCGGCTGGGTCAGCCGGTCTTCACCCGTCATGATCTTGGACAGGAAGTAGCCCTTGATACAGTTCAGCCCCTTGTTGACCGGTGCTTCCGGATCACCCTGGGTCGCGACCACGCGGCCGTTCTGGGTACCGACCAGTACCGAGCACCCTGTTCCGCAAAAACGGCAAGGTGCCTTGTCCCACTTGATCGCCACGTCTTTCTTGCCTGTGGTCAGGTTGGTGGCAGCAGCCGGCAAGCTCACGCCCGCAGCCGCAGCCGCCGCAGTGGCTGCCTGAGTCTTGATAAAATCACGTCTGTTCAGTT
>RFIV01000297.1 GCA_003695085.1 Gammaproteobacteria bacterium | reverse complement strand
GTTGAGAATGATGGAAAGCCCGGTCTGTCCGCCATGGGCGCCGATAAAGTTCACCCCTTCGGCCTTCAGACGGTCGAGCACAAAGGTGGCGCTGGCATCGTCACCCAGCTTGCCAAGGAAGGCGGTCCTGAGCCCCAGGCGCGAAAAGGCCACGGCCGTATTGGTGCCACCGCCGCCGGTCGTGGTCTTGAGTTCGCGGATGAGCAGCTTGCTGCCCAGCGGAAAGGCGATCAGCTCCTCATGGCTGGAACGGGTGTCAATGCGGATCAGCTCGGAATCCGTGTCGGCAAAATGGTCGACGGTGGCACTGCCAATGGTGACGATGTCGTATTTCATGACTATTACGCCTTTTCAAGCCTCTTTAGCCTTATGATGGCAAAAAAAGGCACGATATAAAAGTAATATTACTTACATTTTGTGGGGTGATCGGGTGTTTGTGCCATTTTCTTGATCTGCCTCAGATTTGCAGGTCTGCGTGTTTCTACGTAGAGTTTCACGTAGTTGCCCGGATGGTCAGTGCGGGTTGAAGTCCGTCATGATGTTCAGACGGTGCCCAAAAACATCTATAAACGGGTACCTCAAACGTACCACAACAACGATAACAGGTGTGAATCATGAAACGACGTTCCCTTCTCGGGCTGATGCCCCTGACCCTTGCTGCAGCCTTTGGCCTGAGCGCCTGCAACTCCGGTACGCCGGGAGGTGATACTGCCACCGCAGCCAAGGAGGCTCCCAAGGCCGAACCGGCCAAGGTCTACACGCTGAAAGTGGCCGAAACCTGGCCGGCCAATTTCCCGATTTTTGGTGATGCGGTGAACAACATGGCTGCCATGGCCGAGAAGATGTCCAATGGGCGTCTGAAGTTCGTCATCGACACCTCCAACAAGCACAAGTCGCCCTTTGGCGTCTTCGACATGGTCAAGTCCGGCCAGTATGACATGGGCCACTCGGCGTCCTATTACTGGAAGGGCAAGGTCCCCAATACGCTGTACTTCACCACCATGCCGTTCGGCATGATTGCCTCCGAGCAATACGCCTGGTTCTACTACGGCGGCGGCATGGAGCTGATGCAGAAAGTTTACGAGCCACTGGGCCTGCTGTCGTTCCCGGGTGGTAATACCGGCAACCAGATGGGCGGCTGGTTCCGCAAGGAAATCAAGTCCCTGGATGATCTGCAGGGCCTGAAGATGCGGATTCCGGGCTTTGCCGGTGAAGTCATGTCCAAGCTGGGCGTAAGTGTAACCAATATTCCGGCAGGCGAACTGTATACGGCCCTGGAGCGGGGCACCATCGACGCCCTGGAGTGGGTCGGCCCGAGCCTGGATCTGCGCATGGGCTTCCACAAGATTGCCCCCTACTACTACACGGGTTGGCATGAGCCGGCGACCGAACTGCAGTTTCTCGTGAACAAGAAGAAGTGGGACAGCCTGCCGGAAGACCTGCGTGAAATCCTGCGCGTGGCCATGCGGACGGCGGCTTACGACATGTACAGTCAGTCCCAGTATGAAAGCGCCAAGAACTGGAGCACCATTCAGGTCGAGTACCCGGATATCAAGGTGAAGACCTTCCCGAAGGAAGTGCTGGAGGCCTTGTACAAGGCGAACCAGGAACTGCTCGAAGCCAAGGCCAAGGAAGATCCGCTGGCGGCGGAAATTCTGGATTCCCAGAAGAAGTTCCTGTGGAAGGCCCGGCGCTGGACCGAAATTTCCGACCAAGCCTACCTCAACTCCATGCCTCGCGGCTGATTCAACGGAGGCCCCGGCCCGCGTGGCCGGGGTAAAGATCTGACATGCGTATACTGGTTGTACTCGACAAGCTCTTCGAGCGGGCGTCTGCGCTCTGTGGTGTGCTGGCTTCAGCAGCCTTTGTGCTGATGCTGCTCAATGTGTTCTACGACGTGATTGCACGGTATGTGTTCAACTCCGTGTCCATTGGCATGCAGGAACTGGAATGGCACCTGTTTTCCGCCGTGTTCCTGCTCGGCATTCCCTATGCGCTGCGCGTGGACGGCCATGTGCGTGTGGATATTTTCTATGACCGCTGGACGGACCGTGGCAAGGCCTGGATCAATATATTCGGGGCCCTGGTATTCCTGTTGCCGTTCAGCGCACTGATTTACTGGTACGGCACCGGTTTCGTGCATGAGGCCTGGGTGCTGAATGAAAGTTCCGGTGACCCCGGTGGTTTGCCGTACCGCTTCATCGTCAAGGCGTTGATTCCGACGTCGGCCGTGTTCACGGCCATCTCCGGGCTGGGCATGATTACGCAGGCCTTGCGGGTACTGCTGCTCGGTGAGAAGTACGCGCATGTGAATCATCAGGAGGGCCTGGCATGATCGGTATCATCATGTTTGCAGTCGCCCTGCTGATGCTGCTGTGCGGCTTCCCGGTCGCTTTCGTGTTTGGCGGCGTGGCACTGATATTCGGGGTTTTCAGTCAGGGCTTTGACCTGTTTGCCTTCATGCCGTTCCGCATCTACAGCATCATGACCAATACCATTCTGATGGCGATCCCCCTGTTCATCTTCATGGGGCTGGTGCTGCAGAAAACGAAGATGGCCGAGCAGCTGCTCGAATCCATGGGACGCCTGTTCGGCGGCGTACGTGGTGGCCTGGCCATTTCCACCATTCTCGTGGGGGCGCTGCTGGCGGCGTCCACCGGCGTTGTCGGTGCAAGCGTGGTAGCCATGGGCCTGATTTCCCTGCCGGTGATGCTCAAGTTCGGCTATAGCAAGGAGCTGGCGACGGGCACCATCTGCGCGGCGGGCACACTGGGCCAGATCATTCCCCCGTCCATCATCCTGATCATTCTGGGCGACGTGCTGGGGCTGCCGGTAGGCGACCTGTTCAAGGCTGCCGTCTGGCCCGGACTGATTCTGGTGGGCCTGTATATTGCCTACATTCTGCTCATCAGTTTCCTCAAGCCCGATCTGGCGCCGGCGATTCCCGCTGATGCATCAGAAAGCCGCTCGCAAACGCTGATGAAGGCCGTCAAGGCCATCCTGCCACCCCTGGCGTTGATCCTGGTGGTATTGGGTTCCATCTTTACAGGGGTTGCCACGCCGACGGAATCCTCGGCGCTTGGGGGCGTCGGGGCCCTGATTCTGGCCGTGGCCTATCGGCAGTTCAGCTGGAAGATGGTGCAGGAAAGCGCCCGGGAGACGGTCAAGATCACGGCGATGGTCTTTGCCATCCTGCTCGGTGCCACCGCCTTCTCCATGGCCTTTACCTATACGGGCGGGGATGCGCTGGTCGAGCACTGGATGTTGCAGCTGCCCGGTGAGAAGTGGGGCTTCCTCATCCTGTCCATGATCATGATCCTGATTCTCGGCTTTTTCATCGACTTTGTGGAAATTGCCTTCATCATCGTGCCCATTCTGGCGCCGATCGCCGAGAAACTGGGCATCGACATGCTCTGGTTTGCCATCCTGATTGCCATGAACCTGCAGACGAGCTTCCTCACACCGCCGTTTGGTTTCAGCCTGTTCTATCTCAAGGGCGTGGCACCGCCACAGGTGCGGACCCTGGATATCTACCGGGGTGTGATGCCGTTCATTGCCCTGCAGGTGCTGGTGCTGGCAGCCATACTGGTCATACCGGGGCTGTTCGGGCTGACGAGCGGGCAGTAATGCGATGAGGTGACCGATCATGACCCTGCGAACCAAGGTGATTCTGCTGGCCGTGATGCCACTGCTGCTGGTGACACTTGGGTTTGCAGTGGCCATGATCAACATGGGGGACCGGCTCGCCGAACGCGAGCTGGAAACCTTCGAGACCAACCTTCTCAAGTCGCGCGAGAATGCCCTGCGTGACTACGTCAGTCTGATGCGCATAACGGCGGAGTTCCTGCGTGATCAGGCGCACTCGGAACAGGAGGCTCAGGTCCTGGTGCGTGCACTCATGCAACGCATGAAGTACTCCGAAGACGGCTATTTCTTTGCCTATACCGAGGATGGAGTGAATCTTGTGCATGCCGTGCAGCCGGAGCTGGTGGGGCAGAACCTCTACGATTTTCAGGACACCAACGGCGACTTTCTCATACAGAACCTGATTGCCAAGGCCCAGGCAGGAGGTGGGGTTCACCATTACCTCTGGCGGCGGCCTTCGACCGGGCAGGAAGTGGACAAGATAAGCTACGTGGAGCAGCTACCTGGCTGGGACTGGATGTTCGGTACGGGTCTGTATCTGGATGATATCCAGGCTGAAATGCAGCACATTCGTGAAGACGTGAATGCCAATGTGAAGTCCGCGCTGTTGCGCTTCTCCAGTATTGGCCTGGCTGCGGTGGTCCTGGTGCTGGTGGCGTCGATCTGGTTCAACCTGCATGAACACCGGCTGGCGGACGCAAGCCTCAAGCGGCTCGCCCAGAAGACGGTGGAATTGCAGGAGGAAGAGCGCCGGCGGGTCTCACGCGAGCTGCATGACGGCATCAATCAGTGGCTGGTGGCTGTCAAGTACCGATTGGAAAGCGCGTTAAACCTGCTGGGCGAGACGGACAGCCCCGTCCGCCAGCAGATCCGCGAGGCGGAAGCCACCTTGCAGCAATCCATACAGGAGACCCGGCGCATCTCACACGCCCTGCGCCCCCGTGTGCTGGATGAGCTCGGATTGGTGGCTGCGGTGGAGCACCAGGTTGCGGAGTTTCGCAAGCGCACCGGCGTGGCCGCCATCAGCAACATCCGGCTGGATGAGGGCCGCATGCCCGACCCCCTGGCCACCACCCTGTTTCGTCTGATTCAGGAGGCACTGACCAACATCGAAAAGCACGCCCGGGCGGCACATGTGGTGCTGCGGCTGGAACAGGATGCGGAGGGGCTGTATCTGCTCATTCAGGACGATGGACGGGGATTTCGCACCCGGGATCTGAGCCGTTCCGAGGGCATCGGGGTAAAAAACATGCGTGAAAGGGTGGAATTCTTCGGCGGTGATTTCTATATTCGTTCGGAAACGGACAAGGGCACGGCCGTACATGTGTACTTCAGCGAGGCACAACTGGCACGAAGGGTGGGGTGAATGATTCGCCTGCTGCTGGCGGACGATCATCGTGTGGTGCTTGACGGGCTCTGCACCCGGCTGGCGCAGGAGCCGGACCTCGAGGTGGTGGCCAAGGCGCATGATGGCGAGCAGGCCGTTGAGCTGGCCGTGACCCATGCGCCGGATGTAGTGCTCATGGATGTGAGCATGCCGCGCATGAACGGGCTGGAAGCGGCCAGTCTGATGCGTGAGCGCTGCCCCGATGTGAAGGTGCTGATTCTGAGCATGCATGACAACCGCGAGTATGTGCGTGAGGCGCTGGAACGGGGTGTCGCCGGTTATGTGCTCAAGGATGTGTCCATGGAGGAAATGGTGCGTGCCATCCATACGGTTCAGGAAGGCGGCAGTTACATCAGTAGTGGCGCCTCCCAGGCGCTGCTCGCCGAGACC
>RFIV01000038.1 GCA_003695085.1 Gammaproteobacteria bacterium | reverse complement strand
TAGGTGGTGGAAAGCGGCGCGTAGAACGTCCAGCCGAAGTTGGGGCCGCCCCCTTCCATGAACAGGGTCGAGAGCATCAGAGCAAAGGCAAAGGGCAGAATCCAGAAACTCCAGTTGTTCATGCGCGGCAGGGCCATGTCCGGTGCGCCGATCATCAGTGGCACCAACCAGTTGGCCAGCCCCACAAAGGCGGGCATGACCGCACCGAACACCATGATGAGACCGTGCATGGTGGTCATCTGGTTGAAAAACTCTGGCTGCACCAGCTGCAAGCCGGGCTGGAACAGCTCAGCCCGGATAATCAGCGCCATGGTCCCGCCGGTGAAAAACATCGCCAGCGAGAAGATCAGGTACATCGTGCCGATGTCCTTGTGATTGGTGGTCAGCAACCAGCGCTTGAATCCCTTGGCCGGGCCGTGATGCGCCCCGTGTACGGGTTGATCCAGGACTGCACTCATTTCCGGTCTCCTTTATCGTTATTTTTCCCGGAGTGCCCTGATCTCCTGCGGGGAGATCATGTCACCGGTTGAATTACCCAGCGCATTGCGCTCGAAAGTGATCACCGCTGCCAGATCCACGTCATCCAGCTGGGCGCCAAAGGCCTGCATGGCTGTTCCTTCCACACCGTGAAGCACAATCTGCGCATGCTTTTCTATCGGTCCGGTGGCAACCGGACTGCCGGTGAGCGCCGGGAATGCCCCCGGAATGCCAGCACCGGTCGGCTGGTGGCAGGCCGCACAGATCTTCATGTACACCGCCTGACCATGCTCAACCAGTTGTTCGCGTGTCCACTCCCGTCCGGCGGCCGCCTGTGCCTGCGCCTTTTCTGCCTGTTTCGAGGCCAGCCACTGATTGAACTCCGCTTCCGGCACCGCCTTCACCACAATCGGCATGAATCCGTGATTCTGGCCGCACAATTCCGCGCACTGTCCGCGGTAGATGCCCGGCTCATCAATCTTTGTCCAGGTCTCGTTGATAAAGCCGGGAATGGTGTCTTTCTTCACTGCCAGCGCCGGGACCCACCAGGAGTGAATGACATCGTTCGCCGTCATCAGAAACCGAATCTTCTTGCCCACGGGCAGCACCAGGGGTTCGTCCACTTCCAGCAGGTAGTGAGGATTCTTTTCAGCCTTGTTGTGAATTTCGTCCATGGGCGTGGCGAGGTTTGAAAAGAACGCCACATCCTGCCCCAGGTATTCGTAATGCCATTTCCACTGGTATCCGGTAATCTTCACATCCAGCTCGGCATCATCCGCGTTGTACATCTTGATCAGCGTGGCCGTGGCCGGCACGGCCATGGCAATCAGGATGACAAAGGGAATCAGCGTCCAGATGATTTCCACCGTGGTACTTTCATGGAAATTGGCCGCCACCGCGCCCTTGCTCTTGCGATGGTGGATAATCGACCAGAACATGACGCCAAAGACGATGATGCCGATAACCACACAGATCCAGAAGATGGTCATGTGCAGGTCGTGCACGGAGCGACTGACTTCGGTGACGCCGACGGGCATGTTGGTTTCCCAGGCGGCGCGGGCAGGTGCGACCATCAGCGCCACAAGGGGCGCGGTCGCCAGGGGGGCGTGTCTCACGGACAGCATGTGTGTCTCCCGAGATTGTTGTTATTGTACTCCCATGGAGACTTCTCCAACGTACTGCGGTCAGGGAAGTCCGGCAGCAAGGCTTGATCAAAGTATAGACACACCTTTTTGCGAAACGCAAAAAATTTGATCAATATCAACTGAGAGCGGCTATTTTTTGAACAATTCATCGCGAGTCTGGGCCCTAGCCTGGCCACTGATTCTTTCCAACATCACAGTGCCCTTGCTGGGACTGGTGGATGCGGCCGTGCTCGGTCATCTGCCATCCCCGGTCTATCTGGCGGCAGTTGCACTCGGCGGGCAGCTCTTCACCACGCTGTTCTGGCTGTTCGGCTTCCTGCGCATGGGCACAAGCGGCCTCTCGGCACAAGCGTATGGCGGCGGCCGGGACACCGATGCCGCCCGGCTGCTCTGGCGGGGTATCGGACTGGGCGCCGGCCTGGGTCTCCTCCTGATTCTCTCCGGCCCCTGGCTCATCCCGGCAGGACTGGCCCTGCTGCAGGCCGACGGTACGGTGCTGGAGGAGGCCTCACGTTATGCCTGGATCCGAATCTGGGGTGCCCCCTGGGTGATGATCCAGTATGCCTGCCTGGGGTGGCTGGTGGGCCGGCAGCGCATGCGTGCGGTAATGGGCGTGGCCATCCTGGCCAACAGTGTCAACGTGGTGCTGGATCTTGTTCTGGTGCTGGGACTGGGCATGACCACGGCCGGTGTCGCCCTGGGCACGGTGGCAGCGGATATCTGCGGCGCCCTGCTGGCCCTTCACGCCACCTGGCGGACACTGCCCGGACACCCGCAACTGGCCCGCCCCTGGTCCCGGCTGCTTGACATGGAACCGCTGCGCGAGCTGATCCGCGTCAATCAGCACCTGTTCGTGCGCACAGCCCTGCTGCTGTTCACCTTCGGCTTCTTCAACGCCCAGAGTGCACGCATGGGAGACGTCATCCTGGCCGCCAACGCCATCCTGCTGACCGGTCTGCTGGTCATTTCCAATGCCCTGGATGGCTTTGCCCATGCTGCCGAAGCACTGGCCGGCGAGGCTGCAGGCCGGCGTGATCCGGTTGCCATCCGCCAGGCTGCCACGGCGACCGGGCGCAGCGCACTGATTGTCGCCCTGCTTCTCACGCTGTTCTTCGGTCTCGGCGGTGATGCCCTGATTCACCTGCTCACCTCTTTGC
>RFIV01000296.1 GCA_003695085.1 Gammaproteobacteria bacterium | reverse complement strand
GCCCGGGATGCGATGATTCTGGTGCTGGCCAAGTCGGATCATGTGGTGTGGGTGGACAAGCTCTACCGGTATGCCATTCACGGCGACATGGCGATGACTGAGGCCGAGCTGAAGGATCATCATCAGTGCCGGCTGGGCAAGTTTCTTGACGGTGCCGGCGGATCAATGCTGCGTCACCATGCCGAGTTCGATTATCTGTACAATACTCTGCACCCGCGTGTGCATGAAACGGGTATTCAGCTGTATCGTGCTGCTTCACGCACCCCTGCCGGCGTCTATGACGAGGAAATTCTGGCCCAGGCGGAGCAGTTGATGGCGCTGTCAGATGAAGTGGTCAATCTGCTCGACCGGATGCTGGAAGCCGTGCTCAGATCGCAGGGTCGGCCGCAATCAGGGTGACAGGGCAAGAAAAGACTGCCGGCCGTTTCATTCGGCGGCTGCGGTGCAAGCACCTGAGGCCGCCTTTCATGCGTGTTGCCACCCCGCCGGGCGCGTGATCAAGTCCAATCAGTCGAGGCGGAACCGGCGTACGTGCCCGGCCAGGGCTTCGGCCACGCGCTCCAGCGCCTCACCCGCTTCTCGGTTCTGGGCGGCAGTTTCCGCATTGAGCTCTGCCTGCTCGGCAATATGCAGGACATTCTGGTTGATCTCTTCGGCGACGGCGCTTTGCTGGGTGCTCGCCGAGGCGACCTGTTGCATGCGGTCCGTGATGTCCGCAATGGCCTGATTGATGGCCTCGATGGCACGACGCGTGGCTTCGCTGTGCTCGTCGGCATCGGCGGAACGCTCACGCGCGTGATTCATCTGCGCCACGGCTTCGTTGACTTCCTCGGTGAGTGACTGGATCACGTTGGTAATCTCGACGGTGGCCTCTTGGGTGCGACCTGCCAGTTGGCGGACTTCATCCGCGACGACGGCAAAGCCCCGGCCCTGATCACCGGCACGGGCCGCTTCGATGGCCGCATTGAGGGCCAGCAGGTTGGTCTGCTCGGCAATGCCGCTGATGGTGTTGAGGGTAGTGGCGATGGTCTGGGTTTTTTCTTCCAGCCGGGTGATGGTGTTGGCCGAGTGATCAATGGCGTCATTCAGCCTGGACATGGCCTGAATGAGGTTGTCCAGCTCGCGCATGCCGTTCTCTGACTGCTCACGTCCGTGCTCGGCTGCTTCGGCGGTCTGTTCCGTGGATTGTGCCACATCATGGAAGCTGGCGGTCATTTCATTCATGGCGGTGGCCAGTTGGTCGGCTTCGGACTTCTGCTTCTCTGCGCCACTGTATGCGGTCTCCGCATTGGCCCGGACCTTTTCGGCCATGGCCACCACCTCCTGAGTCTGGGTCGATTCATCCTGCAGAATGTCACGCAACGCATTCTGCATGGCTTGCAGCGCGCGCAGCAAAACGCCCAGTTCGTCCTCGCGCTGGCTGTCCAGCCGCGCTGTCAAATCCCCCTGGCCGATGCGCTCGGCAGCTTGCACGGCACGCTGGATGGGGCGCATCAGGTTGGCGACCAGCCACAGAACTGCGCCGCTCACCAGAGCGATTGCAATCAGCATGATCAGACTGTCTCGCCATACTTCATGTTCAGTCGTCGACTGAAGCGACTCGACCATGGCGCCCAGCATGGCATTCTGTTCGTCCTCGAGCTTCTTGAGTTGCCCGATCTTGCGGGTGATGGTCTGAAACCAGGTCGGGGCATCCTGGGTAAAGCCACTGAAAGACTGGCCTTCGGTCAGGGCGTCGATGGCCTGATACACGGCCCGTCGATAGTCTTCCACTTCAGCGAAAGCCCCCTGGCCTTTCAGGCCCTGGTACTGCTTGACTACTTCTTCAGGCCCCTTGGCTTCAAACAGGCTCATGAAGGCGTCCTGCTCGGCCACCAGGCGCAAGAAATGGCGTGCAAGTCCATCCTTGAATGCGCCGCCTCCGAACGTGGCGCTCAATACGGCGCGCTCGATGCCCGCCCGCTCCTTGGATTGCAGAAAGGCCGTATAGGCATCGAAATGGCTGCGCAGCACCGGGTGTGCTATCTCATGCCCGGCCTCTTCGACGATGCGCAGCCCCTTGCTATTCAGGGCCGTGTAGAGGCGAAGCTCTTCCTGCACGCTGAGGCTGCGCTGGTCCACTTGATGCCGCAGGCCGGGCAAGGTCTTGAGTGCATCCTGGTAGTCCTTGAGGGCTGCACGCACATCCTCGGCGAGGGCATTTTCGTCCAGTGCCTCGATGGCGGATGTCAGGCTCTCCAGTTTCGTAGTGGTTGCTGCACGCTGCTTGTCCACCAGCGCCCGGAACTTGTCGCTGCCGGAGGCCAGGTAGCCCGCCGACGCGCCACGCTCTTTCTGCATTTCGTGAACCAGCGCGCTGACGCTGCTGGCCACGTTGATGGCCGGTGCCAGCCGGTTCAATGCATCAAGTCTGGCCTGTCCCTGAGCCAGGTTCATGCCAATGTAGAAGATGGCCAGCACCAGTGGCGGCAAGGCGGTGAGAATGATACGAAAACGAATGCTCTGAAGCATGTCCGATCCTCCCTGACGAGGCAGTAAATCCGATGTCTTTCAATCAGCCTAGGCCAGAAAGTCCGAGCTTGCCAGTGTGAAAATGTATAAAAAGCAAACAGTATCAGTCAGGCCAGAATAGTGTTGCCAGGCCCAATACGATAAACAGCGCACAGGCGATCTGGTGCGCACGCTGAATGGGCAGGCTTTTCATCAAGGCCTCTCCGGCATAGACCACGGGCACATTCGCTGCCAGCATACCCAGCGTGGTACCAGCTGTGACCCAAAGGACGGATTCGAACTGCGCGGCAAGCAACACTGTGGCGACCTGTGTCTTGTCGCCGATTTCGGCCACAAAGAACAGAAGCGTTGTCGCGATCAGGGCTCCGTAGCGGTCGAGTGGAGAGGGGCTGTCATCCTCTTCGTCCGGAATCAGCAGCCAGAGTCCGACCGCGATGAAGCTCAGCCCGACCACCCAGCGGGCGATTTCGGGCGAAATCCACTGAACCAGCCAGGCGCCCAGCCATGCCGAGGCGGCGTGGTTGATGAGGGTGGCAATCAGAATGCCGGCGATGATGGGCAACGGCTTGCGGAACCGGAGAGTGAGAAACAGGGACAGCAGCTGCGTCTTGTCGCCGATTTCGGCCAATGCAACGGCTAGTGTGGAGCTGGAAAAGGCTTCAAGCATGAAGATCTCCCGGCGGGAGCAACAGACACAGAGACCCGTACGCGTCCCGCCTGGCGCGCACAGGGCCTCAGGTCTCGTCCACGGGTACCGGCGATGTGCAGGTATTCCGCACAGCGACCATGGGCATGAGGCCCAACTGTGTTGATCGCTGTTCCGGCCAGGGCCGGCGGACTACTCCCCCGAAGGTTGCGGTCATTATAAACGGAAACCGCGTGTGGGCAAGCGGGACCTTGTGAAAGGTCGGGGGCGATTGCAACGGGCCTCTGGATGCTCTCCGGAACTGTGTGGCGACTTTCATCCGCCACACCCCGAAACCGGGTATAAAAAAGCGGACCTTTGAGGCCCGCTTTCCGACGGAAGAAACATTGTACCTGTATCAGCCGCCCAAATAGGCCTTGCGCACGTCCTCGTTGGCCAGCAGGGCATCACCGGTGTCTTCCAGCACGACCTTGCCGTTTTCCAGCACATAGCCCCGGTCTGCCAGCTTCAGGGCCTGGTTGGCATTCTGCTCCACCAGGAAGATGGTCATGCCTTCTTCACGCAACTGAGCGATGATCTCGAAGATCTGTGCGATGATCAGCGGTGCCAGCCCGAGTGACGGCTCGTCAAGCAGCAGCAGGCGCGGTTTGCTCATCAGTGCCCGGCCGATGGCCAGCATCTGCTGCTCGCCGCCGGACATGGTGCCGCCACGCTGATTGATCCGCTCCTTCAGGCGCGGGAACAGTTCGAATACGTGCTCCAGCGACTCCTCGAAGGATTCCTTGCTCTGGAAAAACGCCCCCATGTGGAGGTTTTCCAGCACGGTCAGTCCCGAAAAAATGCGCCGGCCTTCCGGCACGATGGCAATGCCATTGCGCATGATCTCCGATGAACTGGCGCGGGTGATATCCTTGCCTTCGAAGGTGATGGTGCCGGAAGTGGCCTGCGGATCTCCACAGATGGTCATCAGCAGGGTCGTCTTGCCCGCGCCGTTGGCACCGATCAGACTGACGATCTCTCCCTGACGGATCTCTGCCGAGACACCGTGCAGTGCCTCAATCTTGCCGTAGTGGGTAAAAACGTTGTCGAGTTTCAGCATCACGCTTCTCCCAGGTATGCCTTGATGACGTCAGGGTTGTTCTTGATCTCGTCCGGGGTGCCGTTGGCCAGGGGGGTACCCTGATTGACCACGTAGATGCGGTCGGAGATACCCATGACCAGCCCCATGTCATGCTCGATGAGCAGCACGGACACATCATAGTCTTCCTTGATGCTGACAATCAGCTCGTCCAGATCCCGGGTTTCCTTGGGGTTCAGGCCTGCCGCGGGCTCGTCGAGCATCAGCAGTTTGGGCTCCGTGACCATGCAGCGAGCGATCTCCAGCCGGCGTTGCTGGCCGTAGGCCAGGTTACCCGCTTCGCGGTTGGCATGTTCCATCAGGCCCACTTTCTCCAGCCAGTAGGTAGCCCGTTCCATGGCCTCGGATTCCTTCCGCCGGTAGGACGGGGTCTTGAACAGGCCGGCCAGCAGGTTGGTATTGACATGCCGGTGTTGTGCTACCAGCAGGTTTTCCACGGCGGTCATGCGGCTGAACAGGCGCACGTGCTGGAATGTCCGGACCATGCCGTAGCGTGATATCTTGAAATCCGGCAGGCCGTGCACGGGCTTGTCCTGAAAGTGGATGGTCCCGCCTGTGGGACGGTAGAAGCCGCTGATACAGTTGAAAACGGTGGTTTTCCCCGCGCCATTGGGCCCGATGATCGAGATGATCTCGTGCTCGTTGACATCCAGGGACACGTTGTTGACGGCCAGCAGGCCGCCAAACTGCATTTTGAGGTTCCGGACTTTGAGCAGGGTATCTGTCATTGGGCCAACTCCAGCTTCGGACGCTTCATGGGAATCAGGCCTTCAGGTCGCCAGATCATCATGACAACCATGACCAGGCCGAACATGAGCATGCGGTACTCCGCAAACTCGCGTGCCACCTCGGGCAGGATAGTCATCAACACCGCCGCGAGAATGACACCCAGCTGGGAGCCCATGCCCCCCAGGACCACGATGGCGAGGATGATCGCCGACTCGATGAAGGTGAAGGACTCGGGCGAAATGAAGCCCTGGCGCGCGGCAAAGAAGCAGCCGGCGAAACCGGCAAAGGAGGCACCGATGGTGAAGGCGCTGAGCTTGATGGCCGTGCGGTTCAGCCCCAGTGAGCGGCAGGCAATTTCATCCTCACGCAGGGCTTCCCAGGCGCGGCCGACAGGCATGCGCATCAGCCGGTTGATGACATAAACGGTGGCCAGCACCAGCAACAATGCAATGATGTAGAGGAACATCACCTTGTAGCTGCTGTTGTAAGCGATTCCGAAATACTCGTGGAAGGGCACATTGCCGGCTTCCTTGGCGCGGCGGCCAAACTCCAGACCGACGACAGCCAGTTCCGGATCGGTCTGGATGGCAGGCAGGGTCGGCTTGGGGATGCCGCCAATGCCGTTGGGGCCACCGGTGACGCTGGTCCAGTTGTTCAGGAGAATCCGGATGATCTCACCAAAGCCCAGGGTGACGATGGCCAGATAGTCGCCTCGCAGTCGCAGGACAGGGAAGCCCAGGATAAAACCAAAGGTGGCCGCCAGCAGGCCACCGATGGGCAGGGCGGCCCAGAACGACAGACCGAAGTATTCGTTCAGCAATGCGTAGGAATAGGCGCCCACGGCGTAGAAGGCGACGTAGCCCAGATCCAGCAGGCCCGCCAGTCCCACCACGATGTTCAGGCCCAGGCCGAGCATGACGTAGATGAGTACCAGCGTGGCCAGATCCACGGCACCGCGCGAGCTGGCAAACGGGAAGATCAGCGCCACGCCGATCAGGACCCAGAGGATGACGCGTTCAATGCGGGCTTTCTGGGCTTCATCCTCGGGCATCACGGAAGGCATGGCCGGCAGGCGAGAGCGCAGCCCGGCGGTTGCGCCCGCGATCTGGGGGCGGAACAGCTGGAACAGGAAAACGGTCAATACGGCCAGGCCGATGAAGGTCCAGGCGCCGGGTGTGCCGCTCTGAAGCGTGAGTTGGGTCCCTTCCTTCACGAGCTTCAGCCCCATGATGGGGAAGGACACCAGGAAGGTGACCAGTGCGGTAAATGCAGCAAAAGGCAGAGTTGCGGGCATCAGATTTTCTCCACTTCAGGCTTGCCAAGAATGCCGGTGGGGCGGAAGAGCAGGATCAGAACCAACAGCCCGAACGCCACAACATCTTTGTATTCCGTGGCGAAGTAGGCCGAGGTCATGGCTTCCGTGATACCCAGGATAATACCGCCCAGCATGGCGCCCGGCAGTGAACCGATGCCACCGAGTACCGCTGCGGTAAAGGCCTTCAGGCCCGCAATGAACCCGATGTAGGGGTTGGTCACGCCGTAGTACATGCCGAGCAGCACGCCTGCCACGGCAGCCAGCGCCGCCCCGATGACAAAGGTGAAGCTGATGACGCGGTTCGTGTCGATACCCAGCAGGTTGGCCATCTTGAGGTCTTCCGCGACGGCCCGGCAAGCGCGCCCCATGCGCGACTTGGCGATGAACAGGGTCAGGGCGCCCATGGATACGATCGTGGTCACGAAGATCAGGATCTGCATGTATGACAGGGTTGTCTGAAATCCGTCCGCAGCGCCGAAAGTGTACCCGCCGCTGAGCAGGTGAGGGATGGCCACGTCGGATGATCCCTGGAACAGGCGGACATAGTTCTGCAGGAAAATGGACATCCCGATGGCGGAGATCAGCGGGATGAGCCGGTTGCCACCGCGCAAGGGCCGGTAGGCCACGCGTTCCACGGCCCAGCCGACAGTGCTGGAAATCAGCATGGCGAAAAGCAGTGCGCCGACAAAGATTACCGGCAGAAACTCGATGCCGAAGGCGGCCATGCCGGTGATTGCCACAAAGGCACTGTACATGCCGATCATGTAAATCTCGCCGTGGGCAAAGTTGATCATGCCGATGATGCCATAAACCATGGTGTAGCCGATGGCAATCAGCGCGTAGGTACTGCCGATGGTGAGACCATTGAGCAGCTGTTGGGCAAAGTAGAATGGGTCAAAGGCTAACATTGACTCGCTCCGCATTAAAAAAAACACCCTCCCGCCTGCACGGGAAGGTGTTTCGTGCTCAGGGTGTGTTTACTTCTGCACCGGCGTC
Organism: Gammaproteobacteria bacterium; assembly: GCA_003695085.1. Taxonomy (GTDB): domain Bacteria; phylum Pseudomonadota; class Gammaproteobacteria; order Pseudomonadales; family Oleiphilaceae; genus Thermohahella. The sequence continues at coordinate 8,518 of RFIV01000296.1, read as the reverse complement.
TTGCTTCCGTCCGCATGCCAGGTGTAGATATCAAACTCAAATCCCTTGAGATCACCGTTTTCCTTGAAGCTGATGTCACCCATCGGTGTGTTGAAGGAATGGGTGTGGATGTACTGCTGCAGCTTCTCGGTATCGGTGGTTCCAGTTGCCTTGATGGCATCCGCCATGACCTTGACGGCCGCGTAGGATGTCATGACGAAGGCACCGCTCGGGTCTTCTCCCTTGGCCTTGAAGGCTTCAACCAGAGACTTGTTCTCCGGGCGCAGGTCAAATGCCGGGGGCAGCGTGACCAGCAGGCCTTCAGAGGCTTCGCCGGCGATGGCGCTCAGGTCCTTGTTGCCCACGCCTTCCGGACCCATGAACTGGGCGTTGAAGCCTTTCTGGCGTGACTGACGCAGGATCAGACCCAGTTCGGGATGGTAGCCGCCATAGTAGACGAAATCCACGCCCGCCTGCTTCATCTTGGCGATAATGGCGGAAAAGTCCTTGTCACCGGCCGTGATACCTTCGAACATCACGACATTGATGCCGTTTTCCTCGAGGGTCTTCTTGACGGAGCTGGCGATGCCTTCACCGTACTGCTGCTTGTCATGCAGAACGGCCACTTTCTTCGGCTTGACCTTGCTGGCGATGTACTTCGCAGCCGTCGGGCCCTGATCGCTGTCCAGGCCGATGGTGCGGAAAATCATCTTGTAACCGCGCTCGGTGATGGCCGGGCTGGTGGATGCCGGAGTAATCATCAGGATGCCTTCGTCTTCATAGACGTCGGACGCCGGCTGAGTGGAAGAGGAGCACAGGTGGCCCACCACGAAGCTGATGCCTTCGTTGACGACCTTGTTGGCCACGGCAACGGCCTGCTTCGGGTCACAGGCGTCATCCATGATGACGGCCTCGAGTGTGTCACCGTTGACGCCGCCTGCCTTGTTGATCTGCTCGACGGCCATCTTGGCACCGATGACCTGCATGTCACCATATTGCGCTACCGGACCGGTAACCGGACCCGCGATGGCGATCTGAATGGTGTCCGCGTGTGTGATGGCTGTCGCGCCCATCAGCATCACAGAAGTGCTGACGCTCAGCAAAGTTCGAGCGAATGTTTTTTTCATTTTTTGTCTTCCCGATAAGGTTATCATTAGCGTTCTTCATTACTCCCATTACGGAAGCAAACCCCGGAAATGTTACCCCCAAACGATGTACGTGGAAACCCCTGTGCTGTCAGGGGTTGTCACAGGTTGACTTTTGACCGGTTTTGTTTTGGGTAAAAAAAAGGTGCCAAAAAGGCACCTTGCAAACGCTCTTCTATGATAGATAGAAAGACAGGACAAAACATCATCACAACTGGTGACTCGTATTCTAGGGATGGCCCGGGTGGGGTGTAATACGTAAATACCACAACGAACAGGAATGCGATGCATTCCATTAGGGAATGTAATGAACATGATTAAACGCAGGATGGGCGCTCGGATTCATTGGAGATCGTGCGCTCTGGCGGTTTGGATCGGCATGGCCGGGGCACAACCCGGGCGGGCCGACAATCTGGTTTTGCCCTTTGCCGGAGCGGATGGCCCGCTCAGTCCGGGCTGGCAGCCGATGGTCTTCGACAACATTCCCGCTCACACCCGCTATGGGCTGGTGCAGGAAGGGGATCAGCCGGTGTTGATGGCGGAGGCGGACAACTCGGCTTCAGGCCTGATACACCGGTTGGATGTTGGCGTTGATGAAAGCAGTATCTTGCGCTGGCGCTGGAAAGTGTCGGGTGTGCTGAGGCGCGGCGATGTGACGCAACGGGATGGAGATGACTACCCCGCCCGAATTTATGTGACCTTCGCCTTTGACGAGTCCCGGCTGGGGTGGGGCGAACGCCTGAAGCTCAAGGCAGCCCGGTTGATCTATGGTGACGACGTTCCTTTTGCGGCCATCAACTACATCTGGGCAAGCCGGGCACCGGTGGGGACACTGGTGCCCAATGCCTATACCGACCGCGTGCGCATGATCGTCGTTGACAGCGGGGCGGGCAAGGCCGGCCAGTGGCAGGCCCATGCCCGTAACCTGTATGAGGACTTCAAGGCGGCCTTCGGCTTTGAACCCACCGGGCTCACCGGCATTGCCGTGATGACGGATACGGACAATACCGGTGAGCGCGTGACTGCCTGGTACAATGCGCTTCAGCTCGAGAACATCACCCTGAAGACATCGTCGAACCGTGAGGCGAAGTGAAAGGTGATGCCTTCGCGGACGTAATCGGGCAGTTCGTCCACATCCCCCCGGTTGGCCTCCGGCAGAATGATTTCCCGGATGCCCTGCCGGCGGGCGGCGACCACCTTTTCACGAATGCCGCCGACCGGGAAGACCTGGCCGGTCAGCGTCAGCTCCCCGGTCATGGCCACACCGGCCTTGGGGGCCTGATTGCGGGCGAGTGAAAGCAGCGCGGTGGCCATGGTAATGCCGGCACTGGGACCGTCCTTGGGCGTGGCACCTTCCGGGACATGCAGGTGCACAAAGGCCTTGTCGAAGAAGCCGGGGTCGCCCTTGTAGTCCTTCAGGTGCGCACTGATGTAGCTGTAGGCAATCTCCGCGGATTCGCGCATCACATCGCCCAGCTGGCCGGTCAGCTTGAATCCTCGGTTGGCCGTATGAATCAGCTGGGCTTCCACGGGCAGGGTCGCGCCGCCCATGGCGGTCCAGGCCAGGCCGGTGACCACGCCTACGCCCTTGAGCTGTTTCTCCTTGCGGAATACAGGCTCGCCGAGGTATTCACGCACATCCTTGACGCCAATGCGGATGGGCGTGTCCGGCGACTGCATCAGCTTGACGATGGCCTTGCGCAGCACGCGGTGCAGACGCTTCTCGAGGTTCCGTACCCCGGCTTCACGGGCATAGCCTTCGATAATGTGGCGGATGGCCGCATCGGTGATGGAGATCTGCCCCCGCTTGACGCCGGCGCGCTTCAACAGGCGCCGCCACAGATGATGCTTGGCAATCGCCAGCTTTTCGCTGGTGAGGTAGCCGGACAGACGAATGATTTCCATACGGTCCAGCAACGGGCCGGGGATGCTGTCCAGCGTGTTGGCGGTGCAGACGAACAGCACCCGGGACAGGTCCAGACGCACATCCAGATAATGATCCATGAAGGCGCTGTTCTGCTCCGGATCCAGTGTTTCAAGCAGCGCCGAGGCGGGGTCACCCTGATAGCTGTGGCTGAGCTTGTCGATTTCGTCCAGCATAATCACCGGATTGGACGTGCCGCATTCTTTCAGCGCCTGCACGATCCGGCCGGGCAGGGCGCCTACATAGGTGCGACGGTGGCCCTTGATTTCGGCCTCGTCGCGCATGCCGCCCACGCTGAAGCGATAGAAGGGGCGCCCCAGAGATTCGGCGACCGAACGGCCGATGGAGGTCTTGCCCACGCCCGGCGGGCCCACCAGCAGAATGATGGAGCCACGCACTTCACCCTGAAAGGCGGCTTCGGCCAGAAACTCGATGATACGGTCCTTGATGTCGTCCAGTCCGTCGTGCTCGCGGTCGAGTACCTTGCGCGCGTGCGCCAGATCCAGGTTGTCTTCGCCGTACACACCCCAGGGGACGGACGTCAGCCAGTCCAGGTAATTGCGGGCGACGCCGTATTCGGCGGAATGCGGATCCAGTACGGAGAGCTTCCTGAGCTCTTCGGCAAACTTTTTCTGAACCGCCTCGGGGGGGTTGAGGGCGGCCATGCGCGTTTCGAACTCTTCGATATCCGCTGTGCGGTCGTCCTTCTGCATGCCCAGCTCTTTCTGAATGACCTTGAGCTGCTCGCGCAGAAAGAATTCGCGCTGGTGTTTCTGGATCTTTTCGTTGACCTCCTCGCGGATTTCCGTCTGCAGGCGGGCCACCTCGGCTTCCTGGCGCAACAGGTGCAGCACCTTGGTCATGCGCTGCTCCAGCGGCAGTGTATCCAGTACCTCCTGCAGTTCGTCGCCGCTGGCGGTGGTCATGGAGGCCGCGAAGTCGGTCAGGGGTTCCGGTTCTTCCGGCCCGAAGTGGTTCAGGTACTGCTTCAGTTCCTCCGAATACAGCGGGGACAGCTTGAGCAGTTCCTTGATGGTGTTGATCATGGCCAGTGCGTAGGCCTTGATCTGCTGCGGGTCCTCCGCCTCGGGCGTGCGCGGATAGTGCGCTTCCACCAGGTACGGCCGTGACCGGTGCAGCCAGTGGCGGATATGGAAGCGGCGAATGCCCTGAGCCACGAACTGAATCTGCCCCTTTTCCTCGCTGGCCTTGTGAACCTGAACCAGGCACCCGGTAAGCGGCAGGCTCTTCTGGTCGGGCAGCAGGGCGTCTTCGGGGGACGGGACATAGACCACGCCCACCATCCGGTGCGCCGTGTTCGCCACACGCTTCAGGGTCTCGCCCCACAGCTCGGCATTGACCATCACGGGCTGTATCTGCCCGGGCATGAAGGGCTTGTTGGTAATGGGAATCACATAAATGTTGCCCGGCAGGACATCGCGGGGAATGGCCGGTGCGGCTGCTCCGCGTTCGGCATCCCGGATGACTTCCGGGTCTTCTGCAGATTTCTCGTGTTCGCTCATGGGCACCTCGAATCTGAGTTCAGCTTTCTATATAGGGGCGGTTGATTGGATTAAAAGGCCGCAAGGCCAGCCAGCGCTTGACACAGGTCATCCAAAAGCGGTTTGACTTGAGGGCATACTTTGGTCATGCGACAAGCTACAGGAGGAGCGGGATCTTGAGTGTTTCAGTAATAATGACAGATGACCATCGTTATTGTGACGAGCTGTTTGCCCGGGCCGAGCGGGCGCTTTCCGAAGGCGCGGCGGACGCGTCCGAGGCATGGAAGCTGTTTGAAGAGGCGGTATTGACGCACTTCGGCCAGGAGGAGGAAAAGTTGTTTGCGCCCCTCGAAGCCCAGATGGGGGAAGGGGGCCCGCCGGCCGTCATGCGTCAGGAGCATGCCATGATGCGGGACATGATGAAGGATGTCCGGGCGCGCATTGAGGCCGGAGAGCGGGATTCGGCACTGGACGCGGCCGATGGGCTGATGGCAATGATTCAGCAGCACAACATGAAAGAAGAGCACGTGTTGTACCCGATGCTCGATCGCATGGGCGCTGATGCCGGCAGCCTGGCGGTGGTCAGTCAATCAAAGGAGGCATGAACATGTTTGTGGATCTGGAACTGCGCGGACTGCCACCGCCTGAACCCCTGATCCAGGCAACCAGCCAGATGGCCATGCTCGAGCCGGGCCAGGTGTTGCGTATCACGCTGGATCGGGAGCCCTATCCGTTGTACGAAATTGCGAAAGAGCAGGGCTTTCGCGTCCGGGTGAAAGAATTCGAACCCGGTCAGTTCCACATTCACCTGTGGGAAGATTCGAGCGTCCCTGAAGACAGCATTCCGGGTGAGGCGCGCTGATGAGCACGCCCCAGGGTCTGTCGCTGGAGTATCTGCCACCCTTGAGGCGCATTTTTGCGTTTCTGAGGGTGTCGCCCTGGCTGGCGGCGCTGGCGTGGACCGCTCTGGGTACCCTGGATATCGTGCTGGATCCGTTTCACAGGCTGGCTCCGCCGGTCATCGGAGCGGTTCACCTGCTCACGCTGGGCGCGCTCATGAGCATCTGGATCGCCGCATCGGTCCAATTTTCGGCCGTCATGACGGCAGTGAAGTTGCCGCTGGAAGGCCTGTGGCTCGGCATCTGGCGCTGGGGGCTCTGGTCAGGGCTGGCGCTGTTTGCCGGCGGGTTGTTCATGGGGAAGGCGACCTGGGTGGGCACGGCTGTTGTCTTGCTGGCCATGACACTGCTCTCCTACAGCCTCATGATGCTGGTGCTGGCGGTGCGTCAGGGCGCGTATGCAGAGCTGGTGCAGGCCTGGCTGGGGCTGTTGCTGACCATCTTTCTGGGCTGGCAGCAGTCATCGCTGCATCACGGCCAAATGGGCTGGGTCCTGCTCCCCCCGGATGCACGCTGGACGCATCTGCACATCCTGACTGCCTTCTCGGCATGGGCCGGCGTGCTCATCATCGCCGTGTCCAGTCGTTTTGTACCCATGTTTTTCGTGACGCCGGCGCTGTCTGACCGCTGGCGGATCGGGCTTGCGGGGTTGCTGTCTGGCGTGCCCGTGCTCGGGCTGGGATGTGCGCTGGCGGGCCGGTGGGGCGCACTGGGGGCTCTGGTGCTTGTGTCCGCGTGGGCCGGATGTCTTTACCTGTGGCTGATCGACCGGTGTCTGCGTGCGCGCAGACGCTCGGTCTCCGAGCCCGCCATCGAGTTCTGGCGAAAACTCTGGATTGTTGCGCTGATTGCGGCGGGCCTGACGACGCTGAGCCAGATGATCCCCGACAGGCTTGATCAAACGGCATTGGGTGCGCTCTGGTTGTGGGGAGTGATCATGGGCGTGATGCTGGCCATGCTGTTCAAGATCGTCCCCTTTCTCAGTTATCTTCACTTGCAACGGGCTGCCGAAGGGGATTATCAGAAAATACGTGCGTTGCCGGGGATGCGGGTGATCTGGCCGCCTGCCGATCAGGAGCGCCTCCTGATACTGCATCTTGTGGTGTGCCTGGTCCTGTGTGCCGTCATCATCCAACTGCTGCCGCTTTGGGTGGCGGCCTTGAGTGCGGCCATGGAATCGCTTTGGCTGGGGCGGGCGATGGCCCGGGCACTCCGGCTGTTTCGGGAGGCGTCCGAACAGCTTTGATGGCGTGCGGTGGGCGTTACACTCGATCGCGAATTCTCAGGGACTGTAGGTAATGGCCTGACTACCCTGAATCCTGATGCCGGTGCCAATGATGCTGCCCCGGTCGACCGTGGCCTCCGGGGTGTGCCGCAGGTTCCGCGCTTCGATCTGATGGATGGTCTGGCTCAGATCTACCTCCACCCGCTCGGGGGCAATGGCGTGTGTGCTGACCTCGGGGGTATCAGAGCGGGCCTGGGTCTGTGCGTATCCCGGGCCCTGTGACCCGCGCAGCATGAGGGTATCAGGTGCCATGACGGGCCTTGCCTGAAGCCGGTGTTCCGGAGTGTTGTCCTGCAACGCCTGTTGTTCGAGTCGGGGCAGGTGAGTCTGCAGCTGATCGAGCATCAGCCCGCTGGCACGCGCGTCCGAGAAGGCCTGATCGCCAAGACCTTCCAGGGCCAATGCCGGTGACGTCAGCAGCAGGGCCAGTGCTGTAATCAGAATATTCCTGATCATGAGTGCGCTCCTTCTCGGGCCTCAATGTAACATCATGTTACATTGAGGCCAAGGGCGCAGGTCTCAGTTTTTCAGGGGGACGCAGAGCACCGGACGCTCGGCCAGTTCGACGACCTTGCGCGCGGTGGAGCCCATGATAACCTTGCTCAGTCCGCGTCGGCGGTGGCTGCCCATGACAATCAGATCCACGTTCTTCTCCTCGGCCACATCCAGAATGAGTTCTTCCGGGTTGACTTCCCGCACGATGATCTCCTTGAGCAGATGCTGTTGACTCGGGTCGGTGATCATTTCCTCTTCAAAGAAAGTGCGCACCTTTGTTTCAATGTCCCTCATCAGCTCATCGCGGCCCTCGGAGCGAATTTTCTCCGCCAGTTCCTTTGAAATATAGGAGTCGACGATGGCACGGCCGAAATTGCCCAGCGGTTCCAGGGCATGCACCATGATGACCTCGGCGCCATACTTGACGGCCAGTGAGGCGGCCATCTCGGTCACGGCGCGGGTTTCACGCTCCAGCGTGGTGGCAAACAGGATTTTATTGATGTGCGTGAGCATGATCGCTCTCCTCATGAGTTTTGGGCTGGCTGACCCGATCCATCAGATAGACAACATGATGATAGGGCAGCCCGGAGTGGTTTGACAGTCCGATCTCGCATCCCCGACTGTTGGAGAGTCCCTCCACGCAGCCGGCTGACTGGACCTGGGCTTCCAGCGTCTCCAGGGCGCTGGCATTGAGTTCCGGTGTGGTGAAGCCCTTGTCGCCGGCGAATCCGCAGCAGGTGATGTCCTCAGGAATCACGACGTGGCGTGCCAGTGCTCTCACCAGTTTTTCAAAGGTGTCCGCCGTCCCCATGCGACGTGTACTGCAGGTCAGGTGCAACGCCACGGGTGTTTCTTCGGGTGTCACACGCAGGCGCGGCAGCACGCGTTCATAGAGAAACTGGACGCTGTCCTGAATGTCCAGGCCGCTGTCCTGTGCCGCCTTCAACTCCTGTGAACAGGGGCTGGTGTCACAGATGACGGTAAAGTCACCGTTTCTGGAGGCGCTTTTCAGTCGTTCCATCACCTGGGTCCGCTTGGCATCGGCCTGCTCCGGAAATCCTTTGCTTCGAAAGGGTAATCCACAACACAGCTCGTCGTACTGATTCAGATCAATCACGTGGAAACCGGCCTTGGCCAGTACCGAGCGCATGACCTCACTGACCGGGCGCGGGTCGGGTTCTCCGGCGGCCGGGCCCAGGGTGCGGCAACCGCAACTGGAGAGATAGACGACCGTATCACCCGCCGGGCCGGATTGCGTGGGCACATGGCGTGGGCGGGCGGGGGTGGGC